>CAZXMY010000007.1:0-22021 GCA_964641325.1 uncultured Flavobacteriaceae bacterium
GTTCAAAGGAAAGCCAGAAAAATACAGTAAAGAAGGCAAAAATGATAAAAGCAAGCATTCTATCACGAACAACTCGTGAGTATCTAAAAATGCGTGAAACAACAAGTATTAAAAATAAAAATAATGCAATCAAGACAGCTACATATTGACCTTCAAAATTCCCTATTTTTAATGCCGAAAATATATCTATCCTGGCAATTTTTGACATTGGATCATTAATGGCGTAGCCCAGTCCAATAATAGAAGAAAGCGCAATAAGTACTTTATCCATCATAGTGAAAGGGTTGGGCCTTTCTTCATCACCAGATCTATTAAAATTGTCTGTTGCTTTCTCATTAATATTCTGTGGAATTTCAACCTCTACAATTTCAGAAGGTTTAGCACCAATCTGACCAAAAAGTTTACCGGAAAACCAGAATTGCAGGGTACCTAAAAACATAAAAACACCTGCAAGACCAAAGCCCCAAGCCCAGCCAATTTTCTCAGCTAAATACCCACAAAGCATCATTCCAAAGAATGCACCAGCATTTACTCCCATGTAAAATATGGTATAAGCACCATCTTTCTTTTCAGGATTCTTCTTATACATTTCTGAGATAATAGAAGTAATATTGGGTTTAAAAAAACCTGTCCCAATAACCAATAATGCCAAGCCTATGTAGAGTGAAGCTTCTGTCTCTAAAGCCATAGACGCATGACCTAAAGTCATTATTGCAGCACCTACAACTACAGCCATTCTGTATCCCGTTATTTTATCGGCTATAATGCCACCTATAATTGGTGTTATATAAAGTAACATGGCATAAGTACCGAATAATGCTCCTGCATTCTCTGCAGACCATTCCCAACCTGGGTTTGCACCAATAGCTGCGGTAGTCAAAAAGTTTACCAATAGCACGCGCATTCCATAGAATGAAAAGCGCTCCCACATTTCAGTAAAAAATAAAACGATTAACCCACCTGGGTGACCCAATACTTTATCCTTAAATAAATTCTCTATATCTGTGCTCATATATTAAAGCTTAAAACAGAGAACACTCTGTTATCGCAGAGTGTTCTTTATCACATTTTATCATTAATTATCTGCTAGTTCGAAGCCTTCTGCTTCATCGTACTTCATTTCTCTCTCATTATCCTCTGCCCCATGTGTCAGGCTCTCGAGTTTCTTTCTAAAAATCATTACTGCTATACCAAAGATTACACAAAATCCAGCGATTCCCGTAAATATGGTAAATTCTCCTAGTTTTTCTGAAGCCTCACCTAAAAGACCAGCCAATTTATTTCCAAAACCAGTCATAGCAAAATAAACACCCATCATAATCGAAGCGTATTTCACGGGAGCTAGTTTTGTTATATACGATAGTGCCACTGGCGAAATACAAAGCTCTCCTATTGTATGAAATAAATACGCTAATACTAACCAGAACATCGCAGATGAGCCAGTGCTTTCGAACTGCGAAGAAGCGGCTGACATAAAGAAAAATCCAGTTCCCATAATTATCAGACCCATTATCATTTTAAACAGAGACGTAGATAACCTTCCTTTTAATTTTCTTTTAGCCCAATATGCTGCAACCGTCGTACCAAGAAATATAATAAACATTGCGTTTAAAGATTGAAACCAAGAAGCTGGCACTTCAAATCCCATAAGCATTCTATTTGTATTGTCCTTGGCATAAATATTCATAAGTCCTCCAGCTTGTTCAAAAGCTCCCCAAAATACAATTACCAGAAGAAATGAAATAAATAACACAATAATTCTATCTTTTTCAATTTTTGATAGCGGTCTCTTTAATGCCGCTTTATCCTCTTCATTAACAGATTTTCCAAGGTAATTACCCACATGTTTTAAATGTTTTTGACCAGCGACATATTGAATTAGACCTAATGCCATCCCTATACCTGCAAGACCAAAACCATAGTGCCATCCGTAAACTTCACCAACATATCCAACTATTAAACTTGATAGAAAAGCTCCCACATTAATACCAATATAGAAAATAGTAAATCCTTTATCTCTACGTATATCTCCTTGCTTGTAGAGGCCGCCAACCATCGTAGAAATATTAGGTTTGAGCATACCAACTCCCGAAATAATCAGGCCTAAACCAGTATAAAATGCCCACATCTCTTCAATCGCCAGTATACTATGACCTGCAACCAACAATATTCCACCTACTAGTACTGATTTTCGTTGGCCCAATATTTTATCAGCTATAATACCACCAGGAATTGACGCTACATAAACAAGCATAGTATACGTCCCATATAAAGAGAGAGCGTCGCCATTAGACCATCCCAAACCAGCATTATCTGCTGTAGCTTCTGCCACTAGGTATAAAACTAATATTGCTCTCATCCCATAGTACGAAAAGCGCTCCCACATCTCTGTGAAAAACAGGACGTACAATCCTACTGGATGTCCAAATAATTCCTTTTCGTGCACCTGTTTACTTAGTGTCGACATATAAATAGTGTTTAGTTAAATTATTAAAGTTTCTCCTTGATAAAATTAGTCATCATAGTATACAAATGGTAGCGTGTATTGCCTCCAAAAATACCGTGATTTTTATCTGGGTAGTTAAAATACGTAAATTGTTTGTTTGCTTCTACTAATGCAGACACTAATCGTGTTGAATTCTGTACATGTACATTATCATCTGCACTACCGTGTACAAGCATAAAATCTCCTTTTAGTTTGGAAACGTGTGATATAGGCGAGTTCTGATCGTATCCCGTTGGATTTTCTTGAGGGGTTTGCATATAACGCTCTGTATAGATGGTATCATAAAAACGCCAACTAGAAACGGGCGCTACAGCAATAGCCATCTTAAAAGTATCACCGCCTTGAAACAAACAATTAGAAGACATAAAACCACCATAACTCCATCCCCATATTCCTATGCGATCTGCATCTATATAATCACGTTTTCCTAGCTCTTTCGCAGCGGCTATTTGATCTAAAACTTCATATTTTCCTAATTCTTTTTGAGTTACTTTTTTAAAATCTCTTCCTTTTAATCCCGTACCTCTTGGATCTACACATACCACAATATAGCCTTCTTGAGCCAGGGTTTGGAACCAATAATCATTAGACGTATTCCAAGTGTTTTTTACTCTCTGAGAACCGGGTCCAGAGTATTGGGTCATAAATACCGGGTACTTTTTTGAAGGGTTAAAATCCGATGGCTTAATCATATAAGCATTGAGACTAACACCATTTACATCTAATTCAAAAAACTCTTTCTCAGACACCGTATAACTTTCGTAAGTTTCCTGCAGCGTCTTATTGTTTTTAATTGTTCTTATAATATTTCCATCATCTGCGCTTCTTAATGTAAAACGCCACGGTGTTTTTGCATCACTAAAAGAATGAATAAAGTAGGTGAAGTCTGCACTAAAATCTGCATTATTAGTCCCAGCATCTATAGCAAGCGGCTGCTTACTATTCCCGTGTAGTTCTATTGCATAAACGCCTCGATTGATAGAGCCATTTTCCGAACTTTGATACAATATTCGATCGGTATTTTGGTCATAGCCATAATAAGATGTCACTTCCCAATCACCAGCAGTAACCTGTTTACTCACAGATCCATCTGCATTGTGGTGATAGATGTGATTCCAACCATCTTTTTCGCTGGTCCAGATAAAGCTATTGTCTTCTAAAAAAGTAAGATTATCTGTAATATCTACATAGGCAGCATCTGTCTCTTCCAAGAGTTTAGTTATCTTTTGATTGCCCTTATCGTATGCAAATAATTTTAACACATTTTGATGCCTATTAAGCGTTTGTATGGATAGAGTACTATTATCCTTAGTCCATTGAATTCTTGGAATATAATAAGCATCTCTCGCCGGAAAGTTAATGAGGGATAATGTTTTCTTCTCTACATCAAAAACTCTAACCGCCACTTTTGCATTTGCTTCTCCTGCCTTAGGGTATTTAAAAACCTGTTGTGTTTGATACAAATCTTTGCCATACACATCCATAGAAAACTCTGGCACGTCTGTTTCGTCAAAAACAATATATGCTAAGTGCTTACTATCTGCACTCCAATCAAAAGCACGCACAAAGGCAAATTCTTCTTCGTAAACCCAGTCGGTAATACCATTAATAATTTTATTCTTCTCGCCATCTGTTGTGATTTGAGAAGTCGCACTTTTTTCTATATCCAAGATGTAAAGATTGTTATCTCTACCGTAAGCGATTTTCTTTCCGTCTGGAGAGAAGGTTGGTTCTTGAATGAGCTCGTCTGCGACCTTTGTTAGCTTTCGCGAAAGCGTATTATACACATAATATTCTCCCAGCGCACTCCTCCTATATATCTGCTCCAACTTTGTAGACAGCAGCACCTGCTCTTCATTAGGACCAAACTCATAACTAATAAAATAGTCTAAGCCATTAATCTCTGTAGTGCTTACCGCAGTGCGCACTTTCTGACCACTTTCATAATCATAAATATCTACAGTACCTATACGTGTCTGTCGGTCAAAATTCTGAACTGCATATTCTTTACCATTAGCCATAGGATGCAAAGCTTGCAGTCGTTCTGCTCTAAACGTATTATTTTTCCAAATGTCTTCTAGGGTAATAGACTTATCTTGAGCATAAACCGCACTTACGGCACAAATAAAACAACTAACAAGGAGTAAACGTAATCTCATAAAACGCATTAGGTTTGGATTAAGGTTGCCAATTTTACTAAAAAAAGGGGAGAAAACGGGTAAATTGATGTTAAATACTGCCCTTTTGTTAAGAAATCATTATCCAATCACACGGTATCTCCATAGGCTTTCTCAACTTTCTCAGTATCTTTGTTACTCCTTAACTGCCACACTATGCAAATGCCCGTTTCTGGTTTTTCCAAGCTCTCTAAAGCAGAAAAAATTAGCTGGATTACTCAAAATTATTTTAACGGAGACGAAAAATCTACTACGCTTTTACAGACGTATTGGAACTCGGATAATAAGCTACAACAGCTTCACGACGAATTTATAGAGAATACCGTAAGCAACTACTATCTGCCACTAGGTGTTGCACCTAATTTTTTGATTAACAACAAGCTATACACCATTCCAATGGCGATAGAAGAAAGCTCTGTTGTAGCCGCAGCCAGTAAGGCAGCAAAATTTTGGGTAAGCAGAGGTGGATTTACCACCAGAGTACTCAATACAAAAAAGGTAGGCCAAGTACATTTTACTTACACAGGTGAAACTGAAGTGCTTCGCACTTTTTTTACAGAAATTGCCCCCATTTTGCGTGAAGAAGCTAGTGCTATAACGGCCAATATGCAAAAACGAGGCGGCGGCATTTTGGATATTGAGTTACGAGACAAGACAGACCAGATTCCCAATTATTACCAGTTGCATTGCGCGTTCAATACACTAGATGCGATGGGTGCAAATTTTATAAACAGCTGCTTAGAGCAGTTTGCAAAAACATTAGAAGAGCGTTTTGAGGGAGATGCTCGCTTTCGCGAAAGCCAACTCAATATCATTATGAGCATCCTTTCTAATTATGTACCCGAATGTGTGGTTCGTGCAGAAGTAAGCTGCCACCTAAATGAACTCACCGAAAAAGGGATTGATGGTCAGGAATTTGCTGAAAAATTTGTACGGGCCATTCGCATTGCAGAGAAAGAACCGTATCGCGCCGTGACCCATAATAAAGGTATTATGAATGGTGTAGATGCTGTAGTTCTCGCAACGGGTAATGATTTTAGAGCGGTAGAAGCAGGCGTACACGCCTATGCCGCGCGCAACGGGAGTTATGCAAGTCTGACAGGTGCCAAAATAGAGAACGATACATTTTCTTTTTGGATAGAATTACCCCTAGCTTTAGGAACCGTAGGTGGTCTTACCAAGCTGCATCCTCTGGTAAAATGGTCTTTAGAACTACTTCAAAACCCTTCTGCTACAAAGCTTATGCAAATTGTTGCTGTTGCAGGTCTGGCTCAAAATTTTGCAGCAATAAAATCGCTAACAACTACAGGAATCCAGCAAGGACATATGAAAATGCACCTTATGAATATCCTCAACCAAATGGAAGCTTCACCCGAAGAGAAAAAACTAGCGATTACTCATTTTAAAGAAAATCCGGTTACCCATAGTGGTGCGGTTTCTTTTATAGAAAATTTGCGCGCGTGACCCAAAGAATACACAGTCACGGGAAGTTATTACTCACAGGAGAATATGTGGTTCTAGACGGTGCATTATCTCTTGCCATCCCAACACAAAAAGGGCAATCACTAGATATTGTAGAAATAGACGAGCCCAAAATACATTGGCAAAGTTTCCTGCACGACAAAAGCCTTTGGATAAATAGAGAATTGGATCTGTCCCTTAACGAAGTCTTTACAAAAGAGGATTTGGTAGTAGAGAGAATACAGCAAATCCTTATTGAAATCCAAAAGCTCAATCCGAGTCTTTTTAAAAAAGGAATTCAATTTAAAAATGAACTAGAATTTGACCGCAGTTGGGGATTAGGCTCTAGCTCTACCCTAATTTATAATCTCGCGCAATGGGCGCAAATAGACCCTTATGTTTTGTTATCAAATACCTTTGGAGGTAGTGGTTATGATATCGCTTGTGCTCAAGCAGATGGTCCAATTACGTATCAATTAAAGAAAAGTAAACCCCAAGTAGCAAAGGCAACTTTTAATCCTAGTTTTTCCGAAGAACTCTTTTTTGTACATCTCAATAAAAAACAAAATAGTAGAGAAAGTATACAACATTATAGAAATGCTAATCCCAAGAATCTGGATACCGCTATAGGAGAAATTTCTGCAATTACTAAGGCTTGCATAGGCTGTAAAGAAATAGGGCATTTTGAAGAATTACTCACAGCACACGAGAATATAATCTCTGGTCTTATTAAAACCCCAACGATTAAAAAACAAATGTTCCCATGCTATTCCCGCAGTATAAAAAGGTTAGGAGGTTGGGGTGTCGATTTTATTCTAGCAGTAGGCTCAGTAAAGGAGCAAGAGTATTTTAGAAAAAAAGGCTTTACCACCATTATACCCTATGCAGAAATGGCGCTGTAGATAGCGCACTTATCTAGGACTCTAGTCTTCTAATTTAATTTATCCCATAAAAAAAGACTTGCAAATGCAAGCCTTTTTCAATGTATTACTTCGTTACATTCTAGTAGAAAGTAGCTCTATTATCATCAATATCTGCTGCTTCTTTTAGTGCAGCAAGAATTTTAGCCGTTACCCCAGCTCTAGCTGTATTGGTAGCCTGATTAGCATATACTCCATAGTTATCTAAGACAGGTGCTTCGGTAATTTTTGTAGCTTTTACTACATAAACTCCTCTTGAACCTTCTATAGGCTCAGAAACTTCTCCTTCTTTTAAAGAAAATGCAGCTCCTACAACTTTAGGTTCATCACCAGCACCTGCTATTGTAGTGTTACTCATATTAAGAGCTCCAGCCGTTTTAACGGTTTGACCTTGACTACTTGCAATTTCATCTAGCGTGCTACCCGATATGCCTGAGATTATCTGTTTAGCCTTTTTCTCATTTCTTATGATAGGTGTTACTCTTCCAGAAACATCTTCTACAGCCATAAGACCTTTCTTTCTCTTAGCTGTTAGCTGTACCACCATATAGCCATCATTTATCTGAAAACGTTTTATATCTCCTACTTTAGTATCCTCTTCAAAAGACCATTGTACAATCTCTCTCTGACTACCTTCTCCTGGTAAATTCTCTTCCATTGCTAGCATACGATTTACAGGGCGCGAGGTATATCCTTTTTCTTTTGCTACTTCTAGAAAGTCTCCATCTCTAGCTGCAATTTCAAATTTTTGTGTAGTATTATAGGTTGTAGAAATGGTTTTATCAGAAGGCAATACTTCTTTTGCAACCGTAGCAATTTTCATTGCTTTTTTCTTTCCTGTCTGCTTTTGCACTTCAATAATGTGAAATCCGAAATCTGTTTCTACAACATCTAAATCTCCTACACGACCTTCGAAAGCGAAGTCATTATACTCCTTGGCAAATTGACCGTAAGGTGTATTTTCATATTCTCCTCCATTATTCTTACTTCCCTGATCATCAGAAAAATCTTGAGCTAAGTCACCAAATTTAGATCTATTTCTTTTTATAACACGTAATAAACTATCTGCTGTAGTCTGTGCCGTTTCTTTTGTTCTAGTAGCTTGCGAACGCAAAGCACCTTGGTACGCTAGTAAAATATGACGTGTATTTACAGAATCGGGTAGTTGCTTAGTCTCCACAACTCTATCTAATTTCATATACTTCCCGTCTCTATATGGACCATAAACAGCTCCAGCAGATAAGTTTATTAAAGAATCTGCAGCGGCAATAGGAAGTTGCGCCTTAAATGCAAAACGTTCCTGATAAGGCAAATCAGAGTTTTCTGTTACGAACTCTTCTATATCTGTTACCGCAGCAAAACCAGGTAAGGTATCATTAAGTTTTGTTGCTCTATTAGGTAATACGCGTACATTAAGAAGTTTCGCTAATTGCGCTTTTAATTCATTCTCATCTTCTAAAGATGCCTTCTCTTCAAACTTTACATATCTAATACTTGTAGAAGCCTCAGTTTTAAAATCTTCCTTATGACTACTTATGTAAGAAGAAATCTCTTCTTTACTTACAGAAATATCAGCATCTGGTATCGAGCTATAAGGTACCTGTACATATTGCACATCTACCTTATTTCCTTCTAGTTTATAAGCTACTTCACCATCTTTTAAAGTGGCTCCAATTCCAGACTTCACTAGATTATAGTAAATGTTTTGTTTTTCTGTAGTGGCAAGATTGTTTTCAAAAGTAATCCAAGAATTATAGTCATCTGGATTGCCACTATTTTTAAGCGTGGCAATAAACTCTTGCATTTTTCCTTCTGAGAAAAAACCCGTTTCATCTTGAAAACGCACATCATTCTGAAGGGCAGTCTTTAACAACTCGTTGAGACGATCTGGACCTACAGATATTCCTAATTCTTCATATTGACCTTCTAAAATCACGCGATCTACTTCTTGATTCCAAACTGTATTTACTGCTCTAGTTTGTGATCCGGATGCTCCTAAATTACGTACTTGCTGCTCTACTTTTCTATTGAAATCTTCACGGTCCAAATTTACTCCGTTAATAGAGGCTACGCGATTTTGCTTCGCCGAATCAAATCCACCATTTTTAAAAACATCTGCAAGTACAAAAGCAAATAATGCCATTGCTATAATAATGATCAAAAAAAGTGATCGCTGTCTTATCTTATTTAAAATTGCCATAGTAATATATTTATACTGGAATAGTGGGCGAAAATACCATTTTCTCCTAAAATATAAAACAAAAAAGTGTTCTGTTTTATTCTTCTTCTAAGCGCACTTCTATGCGCTCAATCTTAGTACTAGAGCTTTCTAGAATATGAAAAGCAATTGTTCCTACTTCTATTGTTTCTCCTTCATCAGGTATGCCCTCTGTATGATGCACAACGAGACCTCCCAAAGTCTCATAATTTTCACTCTCCGGCAAATTCATTTTATAGGTTTCATTAAGGTAATCCACTTCTAATCTGGCAGATAACCTATAGGTTGTTTCGTCTAACTTTTGTTCTTCTAACACCAAGCTGTCATGTTCATCTTCTATCTCTCCAAAAAGCTCTTCTACAATATCCTCTACGGTCATCATTCCACTTGTACCACCATACTCATCAATAACTACAGCAATACTTTTACGCTTTTTTGTCAAGGCATTAAGCACATCTTTTACACGCATAGTTTCTGGCACATAAATTACTGGCATTAAAACACTACTTACTGTTTTAGGTTTCTTAAATAGTGCAAAAGAATGTACATATCCTATAATATCGTCTATGGTGTCTTTATAGACCAGTATTTTAGACAATCCCGTTTCGATAAACTTTTTATACAACTCAGCAGGCGGTGTACGCTCATCTACGGCAACTATTTCTGTACGAGGATTCATCACTTCTCGCGATTTCACTTCTGAAAACTCTAAGGCATTTTGAAAAATTTGAATTTCTGTATCTACCTCTTCCTGATCAGAAAAAGCATCCATTTGTTCGGATATGTAATTTCCTAGTTCCACTTTCGTGAAAGCTAACTGAACTTCATCACCTTCGGTTTTAAAAAATTTCTTGAGTACAAAATCAGATATCCAAATAACAAAGGTGCTTAGAAAACCAAAGAGCACATAGAAAAAATAGGCGGGTAAGGCGAAGAATTTCAAAAGCTTATTGGCATAAATTTGAAAAAATACTTTGGGTAAAAACTCCGCTGTAAGCAAAATCACTAGTGTAGATATAATGGTTTGCGTAAGTAGGCTAAACTCCGTAACGATATGATGCATCCAGCTCATATTTTCGCCGAAAGGCATACCCATCAACCATTCCTGCAATAAATCACCCATAAAATACCCATAAATGACCAATGCTATATTATTACCCAGGAGCATCGTGGCAATAAACTTAGAGGGTTTTGCCGTAAGTTTTCTTAAAATATTGGAAAGAAAATCATTTTGTTTTTTCTCGATTTCTATGTGAATCTTATTTGCCGAGACATAGGCAATCTCCATTCCAGAAAAAAAGGCAGAGCAAATTAGGGTAACAACAATAAGGAGTATCTGAAGTTCTAAACTTCCCATTTACGGATTGTTTCTTTTTTCGAATTTTTTACGGTAATGCCGTCTAAAGAAAAACATTCCTACACTTATGGCAGTAAAAAATAAAAAGAGGTAAGCTTTGTTCCTATCTTCATTCCATTTTGAATAGGTTTCTACAGCAGCTAGTACAGCTACTATGGCATAAAGCCACTCGGTATATTTTGCGTATCGCATCATTGTTCTTGGGATTCTTCTTTTACGTATTGTTTGCTTACGTTATTTAAAGATACAAAATTTGTGAAGTCTTTGTTAGAATCAAACAGATCGCCATCATTACTAGAACCATCTGCCGTAACCAGACGATAGGGTTGGTCTGTAAAAATCCAATTGTTCTTTTGATCCCAATACAGTTGAGAAGCATTAAGGGTAACGGAGTCACTTGTAAAAAGGGTCACGTTTTTTTGAAGATCAATAAGATCTGTCTCTTTGTATCGTATAGCATAATCGGATGTAATAATGCTCTCTTTGCCCTCTTCATCTGTAAAAGTGACTTCTACTCCATCTGGAAATTCTTGATACGGAAAATTTGCATTCTCAAAGTTGCGCATAGAAGCCGCAATAAGATGCGTTGTCACTTTACCAGAATCTGTATATTTTAGATTAATGCCAGTGCCTTCTGCAATAGGGCCATCTGACTTGATACGAGATTTGCGTATCTCTTCGCCCTTACCTTTACAACTAAAAAACAAAGTCACAGCAAAAGCTGTGACTAAGTATACACTATATGTTGTGATTCTATTCATTATAAGTTTGGAACACGCACACTAGATCCGATCCAACAACCTATCTTCACTGTAGTTCCTGCTTTGTTACCACTAAAGATCATTGCTTTATCTGGTGCTTTTGCTCTATACGAAGCCGCCGTTGCATTTGCTGTTTTAGCAAGTGCTGGACTAACACGTCCTGCACGCTCTGCAGTATTTGCTGCTAACCAATAAACCGCTCTCTTATTAAATACATCAGACCCACAATTGTTTGCACTAGCATTATACATAGCTGCTATTCGTAAATAACATCTTCCCATAGACGGATTATCTGCTAATGCCTTATTGTAAAGACCTCTTGCTTTCCCGTAACTTCCACTTTTTCTCGCAGTTTCCGCAAGATCAAAGTTACCTTTTGCTCTCTCGATAGGATCTGTTTCTAAACTAACCGACTCAAGAAAATATCTCTCTGCTGTCGCATCATCACCTTTCTTACGGGCAATTAGACCTAAATATCTAGCTGTTCTCGCAGAAGGTTCTATCCTATGTAATTCTCCCACTAGATTTTGAAACAAACTAGAATCTGTACAATCTTTACCTGCAAGTCTACCTGCTGCTTTTTTAATCCATTCAATATTGTTCTTATTAGAATCAAAGTCTTTTTGATAGAAAGGAATCAAATTAGTACAATCACCTAAATCTTGTAATGCTCCATCTGTACTACTTCCAAAGATTCCAAATGCCTTAAGGTTTGTTCTATATCCTTTTGCTCTCTTTGCTTCTTTAGCAGATAATTTTTGACCTGCATCTTCCTTATCTACAAGTTTCTGTAGTTTTGCATCCAGTTTTGTAGCCTCTCCATTAAGTTTTAATTGCGTTTCATCATATAAATCAAAAACTTCTTGTAACTGAAGCTCGTTAGCCTTAAATAAATCTACTGCAAGCTTAAATCGTGTATAAATACTTTTTGCACTTGTAATAGAACCTGCATCTGTACCGAAGGCACTTTTAAAAGCTTCATACTGTGCTTTTTTAGTTCCAATTTTATTATCAAATTGTATCTGAGCTATATCTGCAGCATTTTTACCTTTAGGCGTTTTGGCTGGAAAGTACTGCTCTCTTTGCTTCATTAAAAGAATAAGATCGTTGGCCACAGCCGTTTTTTGTGCTCCAGTCGCCTTTTTAAGATCATCTTTAAGCATTTGCGCACCTCTCTGATAAAGCGCCAATGACCACGTTGGACAGTCTTTTCTTAATTTTTCAAAATGAGGTCTTGCAGTTTCCCAATTCTTTACTTTTGCTGCTTCATTAAAAACAGAGCCCGTGGTCATACATTCCTCACTTATCTGAGCGTTTACGCCTGTTAGTCCTGCAATTAGGAAAAGGGCTGTAAAAAGTGTAGTTAATTTAGTCATCATTCTTAGGTTTTATGCTATTAGTTAAATTTTCTTTTCAGGAACCATATATCATTTAAGGATAAGCTCACTCCTACATTAAAGAAGTCTTCTTGCACCAGATTTGCGTCTGTAGTTCCTCGCTGTCCGTATTCAAAAGTAAGGTTTAGATTACTAATATTACGTCTTGCAGGTAAGCCTACTCCAAAAGATATGCCAAACTCATTTATATCTTGACCAGAGACACGTAATCCAAGCTCTTCATACCGCACACCGGCTCTATAAGTAATACGTTCAAAATAACTTGTAACCGAATTATAATTAGGAATATAAAATCCTCCAGCCTTATACGATGATGAGTCTATAAATTGCACACCATCGGTTCTAAATGAACGATTAAAGAAGTTACTCGTCTCACTTTGTCTAAACTCTCCACCCACAAACCATTTATTAGGCTCGCCTATACCTAAACCTACGATTACGGAAGAAGGCAAACTAAAGTTGCTATCTTCTAAAAGTTCATCTACGGTGTCTATTTCTGTAACCAAACCTAAATTATTAAAAAGCACAGATGAGATTTGCCTAGTATTAGCAGCTCTTATTTCTGAGGCTACATTATATTGTATAGAAGATCGAAGTTCGAGCTTCTTAGATATTTTTGTTTCATACTGCGCACCAAACTCCCATGTTAATCCAAAATAATTTGTTCTATTAGCCTCTAATGTCCCTAACTCTACTTCATTTTGAGTGCGCAACGCTTCATTTTGAATATTCCCAAAATGATAAGCACTTGTTGCTCCAAGATAAAACCCTTTTGCTACTTCAAATCCTGCAGATAGAAAAACTCTGTTTGTCCCTCCTTCACCAGTGAATCTATTTGTCGTAGTCTCATCAGATCCATCTATATCATATCCAACCGTACTCCACGGCATTAATCCAAAACTTACAGCTCCCCTTTTAGAAACAGGAAAACCTAAAGCTATATAATCTAAAGTTGTATTTGTGCCGGTACTTTCACTAGTACTATCTTCAAAAGTACTACCATTATGATTACCGCCTACTGTAAAATTTACAAAGCGCAATCTTCCTAACTGAGCAGGGTTTACAATATTAAGATGCAAGCTATCGCTATAGAGCGTTAATCCTGCCATAGCCTTATTCTCTACCGTTCCTCTAAACTGCTGAAGTCCTACTCCATAAAAAGAATAGGGAGAAGAGGTGCCACCTTCTTGACCATATAATGTACAACTAAGTACAAGTAATGTTAGGATTACAATTTTTTTAATCATTCGTATGTGTTAAAATATAATTTAGGCCCTGCAGCAAAAAATTAGAGTCCGCAAAGATGCCATTTTTTAATCGTTTAGACAAGAATTCTCCATCACCACCAGTAATAACAACGACATCTATCTTGTAATCGTGTTCATATTGCTTAATTACACCTTCAATTTCGTTCACCACGCCGTTCACTACACCAGAGTGCATGGCGGTTTCAGTCGTATCGCCTATAAGCTTATAATCTGGAGATCTTTGCAATAATGGCAGGTTAGCCGTATAGTTATGCATAGCTTCATATCGCAATCGCAAACCTGGTGATATTGCGCCACCGTGGTATTGCCCTTTTTCATCCATATAGTCATAGGTAATGCAGGAACCCGCATCTATAACCAGACCTGATTTTTTTGGGTATGCTTTCGCGAAAGCTGCCATTAAACCCATCCTATCTACACCTAATGTTTCTGGAGTTTTATACAAATTAATAAAAGGTAATGCCGTTTTGTGTGTTAACAAGGTCGTAGGAAATCTAAGTTGTATAGTGCGTCTTTGGGTATCAGACAATCTTCCTACAGAGGAAATTATAGCCTTTGTTACTGGATAATTTCCAACAAAAGTTCCTATCTGACTACTAAAATGTTGCTTTTCTATCACCACCATTTCTTCTTGAACAGCCTCATTATATATTGCTGCCTTTACCCTTGTATTTCCAACATCTATTACTAACTGCATGTATTTGTCCCAAAGAGTTCAAAAATACAAATTGAAAACGCTATGGCTGTTAACGGAATGATAAAAGAGATGTGTCGATCAAAATCTTACACTTATTAACAATATTTTGTGCTTTTCAACGAAAACTGATTGTTTTTTGACGAATGGATTTTAAAAAATCATATTTTTATCAACCATTGTTTGAAAAGCTTGTGCAAAATGAGGTTTAAAACATTGATAATTACATATATAAGGTTGAAGTTTACTTGAAATAATCAATTAACCCTTAAAAATGTAATTATGAAAAAAGTGATTTTCGCTGCGGCATGCGCAGTTTTAATGCTAGTTGCATGTACTTCATTAAGTACATCAACAACAGCAAACGACAACAAAGCACAAAAATCTTTTGAAAAAAGTATCGACAAAGACAAATACGAAGTTCCGCCAAACGGATAGAAAAAAAAGACTTTTAATTGGAGGTGTAATAGCGCTTTTGCTTGCTATTACACCTTTTTTATTTTACCTATACAAATACGCCCCAGCCGATTCAAAAATCTGGGAGACGAGTCTTTTTACCATAAACAGCAAAGGATTTTCTAGTGCGCAAGCCTATATTCACGCCCTTTTTACTAAAATAACTTTTGTAACTATAACCACTTTGTGGTTTATTACATCCCGTCACTGGTGGAAGTGGGCCATACTCGTCCCTTTGATTATGTTTCTCTTTCAACTCTTAGGGGTAATCAATTACAACAAGAAATACATAGACGAGTTTGACTTTTGGTTTTCCCTACCTATTGTAATTCCCACAGTACTCACAATCGTCTGGATAGGACGCGAACTCAATAAAACCATTGGAGATATTGATCTTCGAGAAGAATTAGAAGAAGAGCTTGAGCAGTACGACTACGATTAATACAATAGTAAAGTAATATTTCAACACCTTTTTGGTAAACAAAAAACCCGATCGTATGATCGGGCTTTTGTGGTACCTCCAGCCCCGAAGCGTCGGGGGAACCAGGGAAGACTTATCTATTAGACAATATATCATCCAAGATTTCAGGATTTTCAATTATTTTCTTAGTAAAATTTCGATTGCGCATCTTTTTTACAAAAGATTCTAAATAAAGAGCTGCTGCTTTTGAATCACACTTATGCGTAACAACATAATCCCAATCTTTGGCTATCCTTGTAAAACTGCCCACATAGGTATGATCATTATGTTTTACAAGGCGGCTATAAAGATCACTGGTCTCTCCATAGTAATAGAGATTTTTACTCTTTGAAAAAATTATATAAAAATAATGCTCCATAATATAGGCCGGTAAACAAAAAACCCGATCATTTGATCGGGTTTTTGTGGTACCTCCAGGAATCGAACCAGGGACACACGGATTTTCAGTCCGTTGCTCTACCAACTGAGCTAAGGTACCTTGCTTATAGCGGATGCAAATATAAAACCTTTCTTAAACCTAACAACAACTTTCAACAAAAAAACAATGCTTTTTTTTCTAAATGAAATAAAACCTTTTTGCGCAAATAGGTTTCATTATACCATTACAAACCTCTAAACAGGCTACACTACAATTTCTTGTAAGTAATTGCGCAGCATCCCGATTAACTATATCTTTAACCCTATCAATTTACGACTTATGGCAGATCAATATTACGACCCTAAAGATTTGAGAAAATTTGGTAAAATCACAGAGTGGAGTGAAGAACTGGGAACCAAGTTTTTTGATTATTACGGTACTGTTTTTGAAGAAGGAGCATTAACCGCTAGAGAGAAATCGCTCATTGCATTAGCCGTTTCTCATACAGAACAATGCCCTTATTGTATAGATGCCTATACAAAAGATGGTCTACAGAAAGGAATCACAAAACAAGAAATGATGGAAGCCGTTCATGTAGGAGCTGCTATTAAGAGTGGCGCAACTCTGGTACATGGGGTGATGATGATGAATAAAGTAAATAAATTAGACGGATAGATTTTGTAAGGTATATCCAGAGTATTCGGCTACCTAAGGTATACTTATCTTTGTACAGAAAATGCATAGATTAAGCAAATTCGCAAAATAAAATTCCTGCCCATTGGGCCTCAAATATGTCAGCAACGAAATCATTAAAAAAAACAGGAAATGAGCTCGCTCAAGCCAATAAGCAGCTTGAGATACTATCTAATGGTATTTTTAAAGATGAGCTACCTACGTTTGCAAAAAAAATAAAAGAAACCAATCAGTTTCCGCTGAGACCTCGTAAACTAGAAATCTTACAAATTAATGTAGGATATATGTGTAATCAAGTATGTGATCACTGTCATGTAGATGCCGGACCCGACAGAAAGGAGATTATGACTTGGGAAACGATGGAAGAATGTCTGGAAATAATACGTAATACTGGAGCTCACACATTAGACCTTACCGGTGGCGCACCAGAAATGAATCCAAATTTTAGACGCTTTGTAGAAGAAGCCAGTAAAGCCGGTATCAAAGACTTTATCGTACGCAGTAACTTAACGATAATACGAGCTAATAAAAAATACTACGACCTCCCCGATTTCTTTAAAAAGCACAATGTGCATGTAATCTCTTCTATGCCACATTGGACAAGAGGCAAGACAGATAAGCAAAGAGGCGATGGTGTTTTTGACAAATCCATTAAGGCACTCCAAGAACTTAATGAGCGTGGTTATGGTATGCCAGGAAGCGACTTGCGTTTAGATCTGGTATACAATCCTTCTGGCGCCTTTTTACCTGGTGACCAAGCAAGTATGGAAAAAGATTTCAAAAAAGCATTAATGGAAGATTTTAATATCCAGTTTCATAATCTGTTTGCCATTACAAATCTTCCTATCGCACGATTTCTGGATTATCTTATCGCTTCAGAAAACTATGAGGATTATATGTATCAACTCGTAGAGGCTTACAATCCTATGGCGGTTAAAAACGTGATGTGTACAAATACGATCTCTATAAGCTGGGATGGCTACCTTTTTGATTGTGATTTTAACCAAATGTTAGAATTGCCCGTAGCGAGCAAAATAAAACACATAAGAGACTATAATGAAGAAATTCTTCAAGATAGAAATATTGTAATTTCTCAACACTGTTATGGTTGCACTGCGGGAGCAGGAAGCAGCTGTCAAGGAGCTGTTGCCTAATACATTCTAATGAGAAAAAGTTTCCTCATACTCCTATTTTTATCCAGCCTTAACGCCTTAGGACAACAGGAAATGAGTACGCTACTCAAAAAGTACAACAAGCAGACCGTACCCTATATTACCGTATCAGAACTTAAAGATAATTTGGATGATTATCTCATCCTGGACACGCGACGCAAAGAGGAATATGAGGTAAGCCATTTGCCCGGAGCTATTTGGGTTTCCGAAAAATTAAATGAAACGAACTACGCTTTCGCGAAAGCAAAAAAAGACAAACCCATAGTCGTATATTGTACCGTAGGAGTGCGCTCTGAAGATTTTGGCGAAGCGCTCCAAAAAAGAGGATTTACCCAAGTACACAATCTTCACGGCAGTATTCTCTCATGGAAAAATGCGGGCTTAACCGTAGAAAACCATAAAGGACAGCAGACAGATAGCGTGCATGTGTACAGCAAAGAATGGGGTCATTACCTAAAAAATGGTATTCAAGTAACTAAGACTGCAAAGCGTGAGTAATTGCCTCATTATTTTTACTAGAAATCCCGAATTAGGTAAGGTAAAATCTAGACTAGCCCAAGGTGTTGGAGAACAAAATGCCTTAGACATTTACATCCAGTTATTGGAGCACACTCGTGATGTGGTCATCCAGATAGACTGTGAGCGATGGCTGGGATACTCTGTTGCCGTACGTCAAGATGATTTATGGGACAATACGCTCTTTACAAAATTTAAGCAAGAAGGAGAAGACTTAGGTGCCCGTATGGAAAACGCCTTTAACCAAGCTTTTGCCCAAGGACATAACAAAGTACTTATTGTGGGATCTGATTTATACGATTTAAAGCCTAGGCATATCCAGGAGGCCATAGATGCTTTAGACGGCAATGATCTTGTTATTGGACCGGCACAAGATGGTGGTTATTATCTGCTTGGGATGAAAATGATCCATCCCGCCGTTTTTAGAAATAAAGATTGGGGAACAGAAAGTGTTTATAAAGATACCCTTAAGGACTTAAAAACTGCAAAAATTCATACCTTAGAGATTCTAAACGATATAGATTATGCAAGTGATCTAAAACCGTACCCTAAGTTTGCAAAATATATTAACTAACTGCCTTATTATGAAAAAAACACTACTTATACTTGCCTTAATACTTAACACATTTGTCTTATTACAAGCCCAATGCGTGAGAGAAGGCACACTAGCAGCTATAGATGAGCCAGAGGTATACCCCGTAACGGGAACCGCTCTTATTGAGTTTACCGTAGAGGGCACTAAACAAGTTATTTTTCAAGAAGATTTTGAAACCATACAAGGCTTAGAACTACGTGTATTTTTATCTACCACGCCTCGATTAGATCAAGGAGGCATAGAACAAGAGGTAACGACAGAACCACTTCAAGATGATAATGGCGGTCAAGATATGGGAGATGTTATTTCTGGGTTTAAAAGCTTTACGATGTCTGAAGATACAGAGCTCTCAGATTTTCAATACATCATTATCCAATGCGTACAGGCAGATGTTTTATGGGGCAGAGCCTCTCTAGGCGAAGCCCAAGGAGCAGACTGCGAGAGTCTAAGCACAGAAGAAACCAGCCTTGTAAACGCGGGAATATTCCCTAATCCTGCTACCACAGTATTACATATAAACAATGGTGCGCAACTTTCTGAAATAAATATTTTTGATCTCTTAGGCAAAAAGGTGTATTCTCAAAAAGGCACGGGAGATATTAATTTAGAAAAGTTACTCCCAGGAGTCTATTTAGTGAGACTTATAGAGCAAGAAAAACAACAAACGGTAAAGCTTATTATCCAATAAAAGCAAATGCAAGAATTTATAAAAGAAACCACCGCTTATCTTCAAAATAAGGGGTTTGATGCTCCAGAAGTAGGTATTATATTAGGTACCGGTTTAGGAAAACTGGTAGATGAAATTGCGATTACAAAAGAAGTAAGCTATAATCATATCCCTAATTTTCCAACGGCAACTGTTGAGTTTCATACGGGAAAACTTATTTATGGAACCCTTCAAGGCAAAAAGGTAATCGTTATGTCTGGACGGTTTCATGTGTACGAAGGTTATAGTTTACAGGATGTTACCTTTCCTGTGCGTATAATGAAGTCCTTAGGGATCAAACAACTTTTGGTCTCTAATGCAGCAGGAGCTATCAATCTTGATTTTAAGAAAGGAGATCTTATGCTCCTGGATGATCATATTAATCTTCAAGGCGGTTCACCATTAGCCTTTAAAGGTGTGGAGAAATTAGGAGAACGCTTTACAGATATGAGCGCGCCTTATGATAAAGTTATGAATCAAGCCCTAATGGATATTGCATTAGACAAATCGATATCCCTACATAAGGGTGTTTATGCCTCTGTAGTAGGACCTCAGTTAGAAACCCGTGCCGAGTATAGAATGCTTAAAATTTTAGGTGCAGATGCGGTAGGAATGAGTACCGTACCCGAAGTGATTGTAGCCAATCATTTAGGACTACCCGTAATTGCCGTTTCTGTATTAACAGATGAGTGCGATCCCGATGATTTACAACCTATTAGTGTCCCAGAAATTATAGCAATAGCGGGCAAAGCAGAACCTAAAATGGTAAGCCTTTTTTCAGAATTGATAAGGACGCTATAAAATGAAGGTTTTTATTACTTTTGCCCTTATTATTTTTGGCATTTTATGGACTTTAGGAATAATAATACCAACACTGAAAGATTCGCTAACTAATTACGACTTAAACAGACAAAAACATTTTATAAAAATCACATGGTCTTTAGCACAACTTATTGCTATTTGCTATGTTATTACTAGAAGATTTTCAAAAAACAAATAACAGGATTGCCCCAGGCGGAAAAGAGTACCGCTTTCGCGAAAAAAAATTTACTATGAGCTACTTAGAAGCAACAAACGATTTATATAAAGAAGCAGCCTTAACACCAGATGTTGGCTTATGCTGTACCACAAATCCTATATGGGAATTACCCGGTTTAAAAATTCCCAAAATCATGCAAGAAATGAACTACGGTTGTGGTAGTACGGTAAACGCGCGTGATCTTACTAATGAGCCTAAGATGCTTTATGTAGGTGTAGGTGGTGGCATGGAGCTGTTACAATTCTCTTATTTTAATCGTACAAAAGGCGGTGTTGTAGGTGTAGATGTGGTAGATGAGATGCTCGAAGCTTCCCGTAAAAACTTTAAAGAAGCAGAAGAATTAAACCCTTGGTTTAAAAGTGAGTTTGTAGACCTTCAAAAAGGAGATGCCCTTAACTTGCCTGTAGCAGATAATAGTATTGATGTAGCTGCACAAAACTGCCTCTTTAATATCTTTAAAGCAGAAGATTTAAAGCGAGCTATAGAAGAGATGTACCGTGTACTTAAACCACACGGGCGTCTTGTGATGAGTGACCCTACTTGTGAGCAAGAAATGAATCAAACTTTACGTGATGATGACCGTTTACGTGCATTATGCTTATCCGGAAGTCTTCCTATTGCAGAGTATATAAAAGCCCTTACCGATGTAGGTTTTGGGACTATAGAAATACGCGCTCGTAAGCCGTACCGTATCCTTAATCCAGGAGATTACCCTACAGATGAGCTCATCTATATTGAGTCTATAGAAGTAGCGGCAATTAAGGACCCAATGCCTGCAGATGGCCCTTGTATTTTTACAGGCAAAGCTGCCATTTATTACGGGGCAGAAGATTATTTTGATGATAAATCAGGGCACATATTACTTAAAAATCAACCGTTGGCCGTTTGTGACAAAACCGCTGGACACCTTGCCGATTTAGGACGAAAAGATATTTTTATAAGCGAGTCTACCTATCATTATGATGGAGGTGGCTGCTGTTAAGTCGTACTCTCTGTAAGGCAGTGAATCTGCCTGCCCATAGATTGGCAAAAAAACTACCTTATCCTCACAGTTTCTTTGTGGGGATTTTTTTTGTACACCTTATCCTTTACAAACGAATACAACTATTTATAATCGTTTGTAAATGAAAAACTGCGTATATACAAGCTTTTATGCGTTATGTTAAAACTTGTTTACACAAATAGGCAATCCTTTGATACTGAATAGATTTAATTCTGTATTTTCATTGAAAATTATATATACTAG
>CAZXMY010000008.1:0-21820 GCA_964641325.1 uncultured Flavobacteriaceae bacterium
TTAGTCACACTTTCTATGCGTTCTGTTCCAAATTTCTCTACTGTAAAAGAGGCGAGGCACGATCCATAGATAAGTGCATTTTTCATATTCTCAAATGAGATATTACCAGATTTTGCTAGATATCCAGCAAATCCTCCAGCAAATGTATCTCCAGCACCTGTTGGGTCAAAAACTTCGGCTAGAGGTAGTGCAGGCGCATAAAACATCTCATCGTTGTGAAACAATAAGGCACCGTGTTCTCCTTTTTTAATCACCACATATTGTGGTCCCATTTCCTGTATTTTTTTTGCGGCTGTAACAAGAGAATATTCTCCACTTAATTGTCTGGCCTCTTCATCATTAATGGTAATAACATCTACCTTTTTAAGCGTCGTCTTGAGGTCGTCTAACGCAATGTCCATCCAAAAATTCATCGTATCTAGAATCACTAGTTTGGGACTAGTCATCTGTTCTATTACGCTTAGCTGTACGGTAGGTTGTAAATTTCCTAACATTACAATCTCTGCATCTTTATAATTCTCAGGCACAATAGGATTAAAATGCTCTAATGTGTTAAGTTCTGTTACTAGAGTGTCGCGTGTATTCATATCGTTGTGATACTTACCGCTCCAAAAAAAGGTTTTACCTCCTTTTACAACCTCTATCCCTTCAATATTAATATTGCGGCTTGTGAGTTTGTCAAGGTATTCTTGAGGGAAATCTTCTCCTATAATAGAGACTATTGCAGGATCAATATCAAATTGAGAAGCACTCATTCCAATAAATGTGGCTGCGCCTCCCAAAATTTTATCTGTTTTACCAAAAGGTGTTTCTATCTGATCAAAGGCACAGGTTCCAACAATTACTAGTTTGCTCATTAAAATTCTTTTTGCAAATATAGGGCTTTGCCCTTTATTGTTGCAGTGTCTTTTTTAAGGTTGAGAAGGTTTTTAACGGACCTTTAACGAGTAAAGAATTTACTAAAAAAGAAGGAACAGATCCGCCGGGATCCATAAATATCTGTTGAGTAGCCTTTATGCCTTCAGGATGTTTTTCTAATAACCAGTATCCCGATAAATTGTGAATTCTAATAGTTTGATTTTTCTTATCTAAATATTCAGGAGCGGCTTCTATGGCTATAAAAATTTTATCCTGAGTTTGCTCTGCTATATGTAATCTTGTTACGACATCTCTGTTTTTTAATGGCCAAGGCAATTTTTCAGAATAATAAAAGTATCGCTCTTTTTCTGAGCTTAAACTTTCTATATAATAACTAGTATTGTAACTACAATTTTCTGTGTAGCGTGGGGCTTCATATACCTGTTCAAAAACATCTTCTAAAGAAGTATTTTCAAAAACGGTAGTCGCTTTAAACTCTTTTAGTTTGCTTTCTTCTACACCTCTGGTGTAGATATCAATATTATCAATACTTTTTCTGAGTTCCCAATCTTCCTCATCTATCCCGCTACCCAGAGCGGTAAGAACAATTAATATATAGCTTAGAAGTTTCATAATGTTATAGTAGGATTTGCTATTGAAACATTACAAGGACATGTTATTATTTTCTGCCAAAATCTGCAGGAATTTCTCCCCAAGCTTTAGTCTCCCATTTTACAATAGTGGTCGTATACGTATTTGTTTTAAGCCAGTGCTCAGCTCTTTGTACGAGGTCCATGACCTCTTTATTTTTTGCATTAAGACTAAGCTTGGTGTTGCACTTTTTCTTTTTGACCCAACCTATGGCAATGCGCGAGTCTGAGTATATGATGCGATCGCTATTGTTTTTTTTAAGGTAAGCAAGGCCATGAACTAGGGCAAGAAACTCACCTATATTATTAGTGCCTTGTTTAAAAGGGCCTTGATGAAATAGTTGTTTTACGGTTTGGGTATCTACACCACGATATTCCATAATACCCGGGTTTCCAGAGCTTGCCGCATCTACTGCAATAGAGTAGAGGTTAGGAAATCCATATTTTTCTTTTTCTTTAGGCGTTAATTCTTTTTTCTTTTTGGTGGAGCTTTTAAAGTCGTCGTAGTTCCCATTGTATGCTTTTTTTGCCATTGCAAAGTTGTCAAAGCTTTTGTATTTAGCGCCTGCATATCCGCTTATCATAGCCTTGCAATCTGCCCACTTGAGGTAGATTCCTGGTTTTTTGCCTTCCCAGACTACGTAAAACTTTTCTTTCTTTTTTGACATGCTCAATACTATTTCCGCGAACCTGCCTGTCGGCAGACAGGGGCGGAAATCTTACTCCTTATATAAAAACTATTTTCTTCATTCTCCTAATAACTTTTCAATCACCTTTGGAAAATGCTCATATTCTAGTTCGTGTACTTTTTTAGCGATCATCTCTGGAGTATCGGTTGTGGTAACTTCTACTTTTGCTTGAAACAAGAATTCACCTTTATCATACTCAGGTGTTACTTTGTGAATGGTAATTCCTGTATATGTTTTTTGTTCAGGATTCGCTTTCGCGAAAGCGTGAACAGCCTCATGTACATATCTACCATACATTCCTTTTCCTCCAAAATCGGGAAGCAAGGCAGGGTGTAGGTTAATAATTTTATTAGGGAATTTCTTGATAATTTCTTCCGGAAACAACCATAAAAATCCAGCTAGCACAATTAAATCTGGTTTTGTTGTTTGAAGCAAATCTAATATATGGGGCGTCTTGTAAAATGAAATTTTATTAAAGCTAAGAGCGCTTATGTTACTGGTAGTGGCGCGTTGCAGGACTTTGGCATCCTTCTTGTTACTGAGCACTAGCACGACTTGTGCATCCGTACGGCCCTTAAAATGATTAATAATACGCTGGGCGTTGGTACCGTTACCCGAGGCAAAAATCACAATTCTTTTCATAAGGTATTGCTGTAATAAGTGCAAAACAAAGGATTATTAGTAACAAATTGAAGGTTTTTTACAACGAATTTATTTTATTAATACGTAAATTACCTTCACATTTTTAAGTGGTAACGTTGTCAAACCTAAAAGTTTGTTATTTTTGCGACTTAAATAAAAATTAAAATTAGAAATTATGTCAGACATTGCATCAAGAGTAAAAGCGATTATCGTAGACAAATTAGGTGTAGACGAGAATGAAGTTGTAACAGAAGCTAGCTTCACAAACGACTTAGGCGCTGATTCCCTAGACACTGTTGAACTCATTATGGAGTTCGAAAAGGAATTTGATATCCAAATTCCAGACGATCAAGCAGAGAATATCGCTACTGTAGGTCAAGCAATCTCATATATAGAAGAAGCAAAATAAGTTAGATGGAGCTTAAGCGAGTTGTAGTTACAGGTCTAGGCGCTCTTACACCTATAGGTAATACTATCCAAGAATATTGGGAAGGATTATCTAGTGGAAAAAGTGGGTGTGCACCTATCACGTATTTTGATACGGAACTGTTTAAAACCAAATTTGCTTGTGAGCTCAAGAATTTTAATGCTTTAGACTTCTTTGACAGAAAAGAAGCTCGAAAGCTAGACAAATTTGCCCAGTACGCATTGGTGGCTTCTGATGAGGCCATCAATGATGCCGGGATTGACCTTGAAAAGGTTGATAAATTTAGAGTAGGAGTGATTTGGGGTGCTGGTATAGGTGGTCTTGAAACCTTCCAAAATGAAGTTATCAATTTTGCTCAAGGAAATGGAACTCCCAGATTTAACCCATTTTTTATTCCTAAAATGATTGCAGATATCGCCCCTGGCAATATTTCAATCAAACACGGTTTTATGGGGCCTAATTACACGACAGTATCTGCTTGCGCTTCTTCTGCAAATGCAACTATAGATGCTTTAAATTATATTAGGCTAGGGCATTGTGATATAATTGTTACAGGTGGCAGTGAGGCGGCGGTTACACAAGCTGGGATGGGAGGATTTAATGCCATGCATGCATTATCTACCCGTAATGAGAGTCCTGAAACGGCTTCAAGGCCTTTTGATGCGACCCGTGATGGTTTTGTTCTAGGAGAAGGAGCAGGAGCTCTTGTTCTTGAAGAATACGAGCATGCAAAAGCACGTGGCGCAAAAATTTATGCAGAAGTTGTAGGAGGAGGAATGTCTAGTGATGCTCATCATATGACGGCGCCCCATCCAGATGGTATAGGTGTTGAGCGAGTAATGCTCAATTGCTTAAGAGACGCAGGTCTTGAACCTCAAGATGTAGATCACATTAACACGCACGGGACTTCGACACCGCTAGGAGATGTTGCAGAACTTAAAGCTATTTCTAAAGTTTTTGGAAAGCACGCTCACAAAATAAATATCAATTCTACTAAATCTATGACGGGTCACTTACTAGGAGCTGCAGGGGCAATAGAGGCAATAGCGTCTATACTTGCCATGCAAAATAGTGTAGTGCCACCAACTATTAATCATAAAGAAGTAGATGATAATATAGACCCAAGCTTTAATCTTACACTTAATAAAGCACAGTCTAAAGAAATAAATGTTGCGATGAGCAATACTTTTGGTTTTGGAGGTCATAATGCTTGTGTATTATTCAAAAAAATTCAAGAATAAAGAGAGAAGATGAGTGCTTTTAAAAAAATATTTCAATCCCGTCCACATAAGGACGGGATTTTTTTTAAGCGCATGCAAAGTATACTTGGATTTAAACCTAAGGAAATTACACATTATGAGAAGGCCTTTACTCATAGATCATTAGGCC
This sequence comes from uncultured Flavobacteriaceae bacterium, assembly GCA_964641325.1. Taxonomy (GTDB): domain Bacteria; phylum Bacteroidota; class Bacteroidia; order Flavobacteriales; family Flavobacteriaceae; genus Dokdonia. The sequence goes on from CAZXMY010000008.1 coordinate 4,656, forward strand.
TTAAAAAGGAAGATGGTAATCCTTTTAATTATGAACGTTTAGAATTTTTGGGAGATGCTATGCTGGGTGCGGTAATTGCAGCCCACCTTTTTAGTGAAGTGCAAGGAGGCAATGAAGGCTATCTTACAAAAATGCGTTCTAAGGTGGTTAGCAGAAAACATCTAAATGAATTGGGACGGGAACTCAACTTGCTGAGATATGTTAGAGCAGCAATTCCTAAAGAACATTTTGGGGCCAACATTCATGGCAATCTCTTTGAAGCCTTAGTAGGCGCCATTTACTTAGATCAAGGCTATGCTTCCTGCAGGAATTTTATTAACAAACGTGTGATCGAACCCTATGTAGATATAGAAAAACTGGAGGGGCGCATTATTAGTTATAAAAGTGTGCTAATCGAGTGGTGTCAGAAAGAGAAAAAGATTTTTAAGTTTGATGTATACGAAGATACGGGACAAGATGCCATAAAGCATTTTGGGGTAAAGCTACTTATTGATGGAAAAGTAGTTGCAAAAGCCCGAGCTACGGCTAAGAAAAAAGCAGAAGAAATTGCTTCAAAACGCGCTTTTTATGTATTTCAACGAGAAATTGAAGCCATATAACGATTAAATCCAAAGATTATTCCTAAATTTGCCACCCAACTAAAACACTGATTTTTAGTGGCTAATTAATCTCATGCTAAAAAGAAGACCCAAACTTTATTATATCATTTTTATTGTTTTGGCTATCGTCAGTGCGATAGTAGTTTTCTATTGGGCTTCTCGTATTATTAAGGAAGAAATAGGAGCAAGGGAACTTAAGTTGGAAAGAGCCAATAGAATTGCTGCCACAGAGCTAAGGGAGTCCTTACAAACCTATGCAATATTATTTTCTGGAGTAAAGACTTATATAGAATTAACTAACGAGATACCGGATAAAGAAAAGCTATCAGATTATATTAATAATCAGCTCAAAGATCTTGAGATGGACCCTCCATTTAGTATAACGCTGGTAGATACAAATCATATTATTGTATATGACAAGATCTTTGGAGATGTTGAAGAGGTATTTTTAACAGGGAGTCCAATGGAGTCCATTATTGGGAAAAAAGGCATTGAGCGTATGAATTCTTTAATGCGCAAAGAGAATTTTTATGCCTCTAATCCTACTAACTTATTGGAAGGAGAAGTAGGATTGCCTCTTGGATTTGGGATTTTAGATCCAGATGGGAATTCTCGAGGATATATGACAAGCGTTGCTTTATTTGCCCCAATCGTTGATAGAGTGTATCAAATTATTGATAAAGACAAATATGTGTTGAGCTTTCAAAGTGGTAATAACAACTATTTTGACCGTTCCAGATCCTATAATAACCAGAAAGTATATTCAACAAATCAGGATCCAGAGTATTTCAAGAATTTTAACGTATCATCTGATCAATATGTATATAGCGAGATCCCTTTCTATAATAATAGGTTTACTGTGGGGACAGCCTTTAAAGAACCATACAATTATAGTCTAGGGGTATATATAACCTCTTTTCTATGTTATTTAGGACTATTAGGCTTTATGCTTTTCTTGCTTACAAGATTTTATATTTACAAACGTAAAAACGCCACCATTGCAGAACAAAAAGAACAACTTTCAGAACTAGTAAGCACTAAAAATAAGTTCTTTAATATTGTTGCTCAAGATCTAAGAGGGCCTTTAGCTTCTGTTCTAAATTTCCTAAATATTTTAAGATCAGAAGGCACAGATGGCGCAACGAATAAAAAAATCCTGGAAGCTCTTGGAGATTCTAGCAAAAATAGTCTTACCCTTCTGGATAATTTACTTAAATGGTCAAGAGTACAAACGGGCAAGATTAACTATGATCCTAAGGAAATAGATTTAATAAAAATAGTAACAGATCAAATAAAAATCCAGAAACATACGGCAGATAGCAAAAATATTAGAGTAGAGTTGGAATGCAGTTTTAATGGAAACGTAATTGGAGACAAGAACCTAATTGCAAATGTGATTAGAAATTTAGTGTCCAATGCTATAAAGTTCTCTTATGAAGGAGGTGTAGTCGAAGTAGAAATAACAGAACAAAACCAATTCGTTTCGGTAAGTGTGGAGGATACAGGAGTGGGCATGCCAGAGACGTTTTTAGACAAACTATTTGATATTACAGAGGTTACAACGCAATTAGGAACTAGTAATGAAAAAGGGTCAGGTCTAGGCTTAGTGTTATCCAAGCAATTTGTAGAAATGCATGGCGGCAAACTCGAAATAGAAAGCCAATTGTCCAAAGGCACATTAGTTAGTTTTACCATTCCTATTGTACAGCGCTAATTGTCAGGCGCAAACGTTTGCGCGAGAAAAGTGATCCCAAGACATGGATTAGCCTTACTTTATGTATCTTTAAATCTGGTAAAAACATTATGGGAACCTATAAGCTTTTATTAGACGACGACTTTGGGTATGACTTTTTGTTGATCGCAATTCACACTTCTCTAGAAGCCTATCACATAGCTTTTTTACTCAATAAGAATCTTGGTTTACAGCTTGCTAGAATGCCACAGGATCTTGTGCTAACTAAGGAAGAATATAAGGTAGACTTCTCATTATACGAGTATGAAAACCCTCGTGATTATGTGAACTATCATTTGTTTAATAATAGAGCTCAAACCGAATTAAAAGATGTAGAGCAAGGATTGTTTTTTAATGAAAATGGGGTTGTGGTGAGTGATTTATTAGTTTCTGATCTGCCACAAGTTGATTTTTTTTTAAAAATAAATGATGAGGGTAACGCTTTCGCGAAAGCAAAAATTCTCAAACAAATAAACAGCATACCTCAAATAGTGACCGCCTATAATGTGGATATTAACCAACTAAAAACAAAACAAAACTTAATCTTTGAATAATGCCAAATAGAAAGAAAACTAAAATAGTAGCCACTTTAGGACCTGCTACTGCAAAAAAAGAAACGCTGCTTAAAATGATGAAGGCAGGGGTTGATGTTTTTCGCATTAATTTTTCTCATGCAGATTATGATGATGTTAAGAATCGCGTCAAAATGATTAGAGAATTAAGCTCAAAACATAGTTTCAACACTTCCATTTTGGCAGATTTACAAGGACCTAAACTGCGTGTAGGGCGCATGAAAGAGGAAGTGATTGTACAACCGGGCGATCATATCGTTTTTTCTACAAAAGAAGAATTTGAAGGAACGAGCGAGCGGGTATACATGAATTATAAGCAGTTTCCACAAGATGTAAAGAAAGGTGAACGTATACTTCTTGACGATGGTAAACTTATGTTTGAAGTTGTAAAAACAGATAAGAAAAACGAAGTTGAGGCGAAAGTTTTACAAGGAGGGCCTTTAAAATCACGTAAAGGAGTTAATTTACCTAATACAGATATTTCTTTACCAGCGCTTACAAAGAAAGATGTAAAAGATGCCATTTTTGCCGTAGAGCAAGAAGTAGATTGGATTGCATTATCCTTTGTTCGTAATGCAGAAGATCTTAAAGAATTACAAGCGCTTATTAACAAACATAGCTCTTATAAAATACCTATAATAGCGAAGATAGAAAAGCCTGAAGCAGTTGCTAATATTGATAAGATTATTGCCTATTGTGATGGTTTAATGGTTGCTAGAGGAGATCTAGGTGTAGAAATTCCTGCAGAAGAAGTGCCATTAATTCAAAAGAAACTTGTACTTCGGGCGAAGAAAGCAAGAATACCTGTTATTATCGCCACTCAGATGATGGAAACCATGATATCTAGTCTTACGCCTACACGTGCAGAGGTTAATGATGTCGCAAACTCCGTTATGGATGGAGCTGATGCTGTTATGTTGAGTGGAGAAACTTCTGTAGGGAAATACCCCGTACAGGTAATTGAAAAGATGTCTGCAATATGTAGAAATGTAGAGGACTCAGAGCTTGTGCAAGTTCCGCAAAGCCCTCCACATATTAGGACCAATAGATATATTACAAAAGCTATTTGTTATCATGCCGCACATATGGCAAATGAAATTAATGCAAAGGCAATTTCTACCTTAACCAATAGTGGATATACTGCTTTTCAAATATCTGCATGGAGGCCGCAATCTCATATTCTAGCTTTTACTTCCAATAAACGCATTCTTACCCAACTCAATCTTTTATGGGGAGTCAAAGCATTATATTATGATAAGTACGTAAGTACAGACGAAACGGTAGATGATGTTAATAATATTGCTATGGAAAAAGGGTTTGTAAAAAAAGGTGATATGCTCATTAATCTTGCGGCAATGCCTATTATTGATAAAGGAATGGTAAATACTTTAAGGGTATCTGAAATCTAACAAAAAAGCCCCTTTACGGGAGCTTTTTTGTTTGGAAACGGCATTGGTTTTCCTAATAAATTATTTAGAAATTTCAGACTCTATAACCAGATAGTTTTCTCCATTTTGAGTAATGGTAACGGTTCTATTGTAATCTCTTAATGCGTAGGAATAGGTAATAGTTTTAATTAGATTTTGATCATCTCTAGAGATTACTACCTCATCTAATTTTGTTTTTGCTCTTTTCTTTGGATTAGCAAGAGCATCGCTACTGTTGTTCGTCAGATCAACTACTATGCTCTTTGGGATATCAAACAATGTTTGAGCGAGTTGATAGGCTTCGGTCCAAGATTTTGCAGGCAATTCTATGGATGTGGTTAGACCAAATACATCTCCTTTCGGATTTTTTGTTTTGGAAACAGGAATAGAATTTTCAGGTGTAGATAGGCGTTTGGCATATTCTTCAACGGTTTCCTCTTCTAATGGTGGCGCAAGAGTACTTAAGTAACCAGAAAACACAAAACCCTTAGCTCCTTGATACTCCACTTGTATCATATCTCCTTTAATTCCTGCAACGGTCATAGTGGTGTGTTCAGGTGAGCTAAGGTGCCGTATTTGCGATCCATAGGGTATAGTTAGGATTTTTTTAGATTTTAAATTAGTGCCTTGTCGCAAGGACAAACCGCTCCCTGCCGTAACATATAGGTTTGGATACGTGGGTAAGTTTTCTACGTGGGCTTCTGCATATAGAGGTGCTGTTTGAGTTAATAAAATCTCGTCTTTTGTGGTGGAGTCTTTACAACTTGAGAAGGCGAGAAGGGCAAGGGTAAAAAATGAGGTTAGGAATTTCATAATGATGGATTTTAAGTTAATATATAATCATAACCTCACATCAATTGAATTATTATTTGTAATTATGTTAAATAATTATAAATAATTAATAAAATTAACACAAATAAGCAAATATATTTAAAATCTAAAACCTAAACTTATATACCATTCATTTTGTTGTACCTCGGGACTGTAAGAGTACTTTAGTTCTAACGGACCAAAGAGTGTTTTGATACCGTATCCCAGGGTATATCCAGAAAAGTCAGGAGAACTTAAAAACTCATTATTTGTAAATATGTCGTCTCCAGCATTAGCAAAATTTGCTCCAAGATTAATATGGTGGTTTTTAAGCAATTCATAATCAAACAATAATTCAGCTTTAACATAACCGTCACCTGTAATGCTAATGAAATCATAGCCGTAAAAGGGGACTAGATTATTCACTTTCTTATTGCCGTATCCGCCTAAGAAAAAATCGAGAGAACCCACGTCTGATCCTCCTACTTTAAAACCGCCTTCTATACCTGTTTGCAGCGTGAGCTTGGAAGACAAACGTTCTGCAAATAAAAAACGAGCATTTGCAATGGCAAACTCAGAGAAATTAGGATTAAAATCTGATGCGTATAGATACAGATCAAAATCTCCATCAAAATAAACCCCAGAAGAGGGAAAATACAAATCGTCTAAGGTGTCAAATTTAAGCTGCCCGTAAGGACCATAAAAATTGGTCTGTTCAAAGATAAAACCAGGTTGACTAAGATCATTATCCTGTATTGTAAGTGTCTCTATATCCAGAAATTTATGCTGTATACCTAAGTCCAGAGAAAACTCTTTCATAAATAAGGTTTGTAAATAGATCTGTGTTGTAAATGTCTGATAATCTAATGTCACGCGATTTATAGAGGTAAAATCTAGGGCACTGGTTTGTTCTACCAGATCTGCACTTACCCCTTTCTCAAAAGAATCAAAAGAAGACCTCACACCTACACTCCAGTAATAGCCTTGGTCTACATAATAGTTAAATTCGTATCTGAGGTTATCACCCAGAATAAAATCAAAGGATGCAATATCATTTGCAAAAAGAACACGCTTTCTTGTAAAATTCAGGAGTGCTGCAGATCTAAATAGGTCATCATAATGCGCGCCTATACGTATAAACTGTCTACTTTTAGACTCTTGGAGCTCAACTAATAGGAGTTTTCCATCTTCAAAATTTTCAAACTTGTGACCTATACGTTCAAAATTTTCAGTAGCCGCTAGATTATTAATTCTGTTTCCAAAGTCATCATAGCTAATAGTAAGAGGAGGATTGAGTTTTAATTTACCCAAAATGTACGATCTCGTGTAATTTTTATTTCCAGAGAGAGAAACTCCCTTAATATGTATACTGTCTTGAGGTTTTGGATTTGAAAAAGGGTGCTTTCGCGAAAGCGCACTCTGTCTGCTTGCAATATTTTTTAGAACCTCAAACTGTTTTTGGGCGGCGCGATTCCCTTCTGATATTATCTGTTTTTTCTCATCAAATGAAACGAGGTTATAGTTTTTTATATCAGGCCTAAGGTAAATGTCTGTACTATCCCTTTTTTGCTTCATCGCCTGGATTGTCCTATAGTTATTGATTTGCAGCAGTATATCAGGCGCAGATTTTAGTTGGTCTCGCGTGCGTAAAGTATCTTGAACATCTACTCCTATAATGACATCTACTCCCTTTGCTTTTAATTCTGAAACAGGGTAATTGTTTACCACACCACCATCTACAAGAAGCTTCCCATCTAAAACTACTGGACTAAAAAGGCTAGGCAGGGCACCACTTGCACCTATAGCTTCTGGCAAATATCCTTTTTCTAAAAGCACTTGTTGTCCTTTCTCTACATCTGTGGCTACACAGAAAAACGGAATGGGAAGCTTCTTAAAATCTTTTATATGACTGACATGGTCTAATGTTTGGGATAGTAAATTATAGGTATTTTGACCTTTAGACAGCGACTGGGGGAAGTCTAATTTAAATTTGTCAAAGGGAAGTGTTAAGGAATAACGCTCTGCATCTTCTTTTTCATAAAAGGTTTTTGCGCTTCTTGGGACGTTGTCCTGAATCACTTTGTCAAAATCTACTCTTTGAATAATAGAGTCTATCTGATGAGCGCTATAACCAGAAGCGTATAAACCTCCTATAATAGCCCCCATACTTGTTCCTGCGATATAATCTATACGTACGCCAGCTTCTTCTATTACTTTTAGTACTCCAATGTGCGCTAATCCTTTTGCGCCACCACCACTAAGCACAAGACCTACTTTAATATCTTCCTTAATAGGGTTTGTCTGGCACAATATAGCGCCAGAGTATAATAGGGTGATAATGAGAGCAAACTTTTTCAAAGGTTACGATAATGATTATGTATGATTTGGGCCTTAGCAGCACCTACAACTTCTGCAAGACTTTTTTTACTGGCTAATTTAATTTTAGAAATAGACCGAAAGTGTTTTAATAATTCTACACTTGTTTTCTCTCCTATTCCATTAATCGTGGAGAGCTCTGTACCGAGCGCTGCCTTACTTCTTTTGTTTCTATGAAAAGTAATCCCAAAGCGATGTGCCTCATTACGCAACTGCTGTATTATTTTAAGCGACTCACTTTTTTTATCTAAATATAGAGGTATGCTATCTCCAGGATAGTATATTTCTTCAAGACGTTTTGCAATGCCCACAATAGCAATCTTGCCACGAAGACCTAAGGTTTCTAGTGCTTTTACACCACTGGAAAGCTGCCCCTTTCCTCCGTCTACAATTATTAATTGAGGTAAGGGTTGGGTCTCTTCTAAAAGTCTTTTATATCTTCTAAAAACCACTTCTTCCATACTGGCAAAATCATCAGGACCTTCGACGGTTTTGATATTAAATTTGCGGTAGTCTTTTTTGCTGGCTTTTCCATTTTTAAATACAACACAGGCGGCGACGGGGTTTGTTCCTTGTATGTTAGAATTATCAAAACACTCGATATGCCTAGGCTCTTCAGAAAGCCTCAGGTCAACCTTCATTTGAGCCATTATTCTGTTAGTATGCCTGTCTGGATCTACAATTTTAGTTTGCTTAAAACGCTCCATTCTAAAATACTTCGCGTTGCGTTCTGAGAGTTCTAAAATTCGTTTTTTATCGCCCAGTTTAGGAATGGTAATTTTTACATCTTCTCCTAAAGCTAAAGAAATAGGTATATAAATTTCTTTAGATTGAGAATTAAATCGCTGCCGTATTTCTACAATACCAAGTTCTAAAAGTTCTTGATCTGTTTCATCTAGACGTTTTTTAAGTTCTAGCGTATGAGAACGTATGATCGCACCATGAGCAATTTGCAAGAAATTTACATACCCATATCCTTCGTCACTTATGATAGAAAACACATCTACATTATTAATTTTTGGATTTACGACGGTACTCTTTGCTTGATAGTTTTCCAGCACCTCCAGTTTTTCCTTGATGAGCTGGGCTTCTTCAAACTCCATAGCAGCTGCGTGTGCTTTCATTTGAATTCTAAATTGTTCTAATGAAGTTTTAAAATCACCTTTAACGATCTGGCGAATGTGATCTATGTGCTTGTGGTATTCTTTTTCAGACTCTTTATTCTCACAGGCGCCTTTGCAGTTGCCTAAATGATATTCTAAGCATACTTTAAATTTTCCCGCATCAATTTTTTCTTTGGAAAGATCATAATTACACGTTCTAAGTTTATACAAACTTTTTATCAGATCCAGCAAGGTTTTTACCGTCTTCATGCTAGTGTAAGGCCCAAAATACTCGCTGCCATCCTTGATGAGTCTTCGTGTAGGAAACACTCGCGGGAAGCGTTCATTCTTTATACAAATCCAAGGATAACTTTTATCGTCTTTAAGCAAGACGTTATACCTAGGTTGGTACTTCTTTATCAGGTTATTTTCAAGAAGTAAAGCGTCTGTTTCTGTATTAACTACAATGTGCTTTATTTCATAAATTTTTTTTACCAGAGTGCGTATGCGACCATTTTCTTGAACCTTATTAAAATAGGATTGTACTCGCTTTTTTAGATTTTTGGCTTTGCCTACATAAAGTAATTTTTCATCTTTATCGTAATATTGATAAATTCCAGGACTGGAAGGCAGTGTTTTAATCTGTATGTCTAAAGCAGCTATAGGCATACTCAAAGATATAGATTCTTGTGGAGTACGCTTTCCCGAAAGCCTATAAAAATACTACAAAATCTACCTGTTGACACTGTTTAGAAATATGTAAATTGCAGCTAACTAAATTGGACTAGTTCCTAATGGTATGAATCTTAAAATACTTTCAAGAAATTCTCACCTATATTCTACCAAGCGATTGGTAGAAGCTGCTTTACATAGAGGTCATAGTGTTGAGGTCATAGATCCTTTAAGATGTGATCTTATTATTGAGAAAAAACACCCTACAGTAAACTATAAAGGTAGGTTTCTAGACACCACAGACGCGATTATACCGCGCATAGGGGCGTCTATAACCTACTATGGTACTGCCGTTGTAAGACAGTTTGAAATGATGGGGGCTTTTACCACTACCAGTTCTCAAGCGCTTATAAGAAGTAGAGATAAGCTACGAAGCTTACAAATACTTTCTAAAGCTAATTTGGGCTTGCCCAAAACAATTTTTACAAACTATTCTAGAGATGTAAAAGGGGTTATAGAAAGTGTGGGTGGCGTACCGCTTGTGATAAAATTATTAGAAGGTACTCAAGGCTTAGGTGTGGTTCTTGCAGAAACAGAAAACGCGGCAGAGTCTGTTATTGAAGCGTTTAACGGCCTTGAAGCGCGAGTTATCGTACAAGAATTCATTAAAGAAGCCAAGGGAGCAGATCTGAGAGCATTTGTAGTAGATGGAAAAATTGTAGGGGCTATGAAACGACAGGCTCAAGAGGGAGAATTTAGATCCAACTTGCATCGTGGAGGTACGGCACGCATAGTTAATCTCTCTCCAGCAGAAGAATATGCTGCGATTAAGGCTGCTCAAACTATGAAATTGGGAGTAGCAGGAGTAGATATGCTTCAAAGTGAACGAGGACCCCTTATTCTAGAGGTAAATTCTTCTCCAGGACTTGAGGGAATAGAAAGAGCTACAGGAACAGATATAGCTACCGAGATAATTAGCTATATTGAGCGCAATAAAAAATAATATGACGGCAATAGACGAAAAAAATGTACTTACGCTGCTGGGGCAGAAGATACCGCCAGGAAAAAGTGCAACGGTTAACTTTAATCTTGCAAAATTATATACGACTTCTACGGTAGAGGTGCCTATTATTATAGAAAGAGCAAAAAAGAAAGGCCCTGTTGTATTAATTACTTCGGGTATACATGGAGATGAAATAAATGGAGTTGAAATAGTACGACAAATCATAGCAAAGAAAATCAATAAACCTAAAAAGGGTACAATCATATGTATTCCTGTTCTTAATATTTTTGGGTTTTTAGATATGAAAAGAGCCTTCCCCGATGGAAGAGATCTTAATAGGGTTTTCCCAGGAAATCCAAGAGGTTCACTTGCCAGCCGATTTGCCTATCAGTTTGTAAAGAAGATACTTCCTGTTGCAGATATGTGTCTGGATTTTCATACGGGCGGTGCTAGTCGATTTAACGTGGCACAGACTAGAGTTGATCCTTCTGATCCTATAGTAAGAGAATATGCAGATATTTTTAATGCTCCTTTTACACTGTATTCTAAAATAATTCCTAAATCATTTAGGTCTACTTGTGCTAGATTGGGTATTCCGATATTGTTGTTTGAAGGAGGGAAATCTAAGGTTAGTGATAAAAATATTGCTAGGGAAGGTGTAGATGGCGCAATGAGGGTGCTAAATCATCTAGGCATGCTAGATGACAGTTTTGAGGTGCCTGTTCCAAAAAAAGGAACAGTTTTAATAGAGGCAACACGATGGTTAAGAGCAAAATATAGTGGCTTATTACATATTAAAGTAGCCTGCGGACATCTTGTAGAAAAAGGACAAAAAATCGCTACGATTACAGATCCTTATGGGCGATTTAGACATCCCGTTAATGCGCCTAGAACAGGATATATAATAAATGTAAATGAGGCGTCTTTAGTATATCAAGGAGATGCTATTTTTAATATTTCTAGAGATAAAGGAAGTAGTGGAGAAAGCAGCTCTGAGGAGGAAGAATAAAGCATTAAGAAAGGAATTTTCTCATGAAGAAAGAGAGACCTTAAGTCTTGAGATTTCAAATCAAGTATTATCGCTTGACATCTGGAATTTAGAGTACTATCATATCTTTTTGCCTATTGAGAGGCAACTGGAGATAAATACCCAGTATATCCTAAATATTTTACAAGGAAAAGACAAGAATGTGGTTATTTCTAAAAGTAACTTTAGTACGATGGAAATGAAACATTTTCTTTTAACAGACAGCACAAGAATACGTGTAAATTCGTTAGGTATCCCTGAACCTTTAGACGGCGTGGAAATACTTCCAGAAAAATTGGATGTCGTTTTTCTTCCGTTATTAGCATATGATTACAAGGGAAATAGAGTGGGATACGGTAAAGGCTTTTATGATCGTTTTCTCGCAAAATGTAAGCCAAATGTGATTAAGGTTGGATTGTCGTATTTTCCTCCAGAACAAGAGATTTTAACGATAAAAAGCACAGATATATCGATGAATTACTGCATTTCTCCAAAAAAAAACTATTCTTTCTAAGAATTTTAAAGGGTTTTGATTATATTTCACATCCCAAATTATAATGAATGCAACCACTATCTATTCGTAAGAGATGTAAGGATCCATTTAATAAAATTATTAATTTGCCAAACCAAGATGTTTTTAAAATGGATGATTTCTATTATGAAGAAATCTCAAATCTTACAGGAGCTGGAGGATGGAGCGTCGATTTCCTCAATAAGACCAGTTTTTTTGACAAACAAGCGCGGCGAATTCTAGAAGTGCCTGAAGACTTTGTGCCCTCACTTAAGGAGGGGGATAGATTTTATGCAATTGAGCATCTGGAATTCGCTAAAACTCTATTTTTTCAATGCGCGCAAGGGATCCCTTTTCAAGAAGAAATTAAAATGATTACTTATACTGGAAAAATCTTTTGGGCAAAGGCTCATGGTACTCCATTACGAGGCTCTAAAAATGAGATTATAGGAGTTCGGGGAGTTTTTCAGAATATCAATATTGAAAAGGAGAAGGAAATTAAGCTACAGCAATCCCTTAATATTATTGAGGGACACAACAAACGCCTCTATAACTTTGCTCATATTGTGTCTCATAATTTGAGATCTCATGTCAGCAACTTGCTATTAAGCGCCGCTCTTTTTGAAACAGCTAATCTTAATGCAGATCAATTAGAGTTATTTGATAATTTCGAAAAAATTGGTAAAAGTCTTGATGTTACGCTTAAACATTTGAATGAAATTGTAACATTACAATCTACAGCAAATAAGGACTTAAAACCTGTTCATCTGGAATCTACCTTAGATAATGTAAAAGCCAGCATTAAACAGCTGATCTCGCAGAACAAAGCGATTATTTATACCGAGTTTTCTGAGGTTGAAGAAGTAGATTATTTGGCTGCATATATGGAAAGTATACTGCTTAATCTTATTACCAATGCCATAAAGTATAAACACCCAGATAGAGATCCTGAAATTAATATTTTTACGTATAAAGAAGATGATAATATTTTTCTAGCGGTTAAGGATAATGGTCTAGGTATGGATCTAGACAAATATGGAGATAGAGTATTTAAAATGTATAACACTTTTCATTCTAGTGCTGATTCTCAGGGCTTAGGACTTTTTCTCATTAAAAATCAAATAGAGGCGCTAGGAGGAAATATTACTGTAGAAAGTAAATTGGGAAAATTTACTAAATTTACGATTCAATTGACTGTTTCATAAACAATCTCCCCTAATGGATTATCCTATAGAACTGGCTTGTATTATTGATGATGATGAAATGTATGTTAATCTCATCACTAAAATTATAGATGTAAAAAAACTCTCAAGGAATTTATTGGTTTTTAGAAATGGTAAACAGGCCTTAGATTATTTTATAGCTGCTCTTAAAAACCTTAAAAATCAAGGCATTCCTCAAGTTATTCTACTAGACCTTAATATGCCGGTAATGGATGGTTGGCAATTCTTAACAGCGCTTTCTGAGCAAAATTTAGACAACCTTAAAAACACAACCATTTATATTGTTAGTTCATCTATCAATTCATCAGATATAGAACGCTCAAAAGCGATTCAACAGGTAAGTGACTTCTTAATAAAACCAGTTAATTTTGATGAGCTAGAAAAAGCCTTTACTCTACGTGATAATAAAGTGGCTTAAGCCTCAGATTTTGGAAACACCTTTTTATTAAAAACGAGTAAAATACCTACACCGGTACTTATTGCCATATCTGCAATATTAAAAATGGCATTAAAAAAAGTAAAGGTTTTCCCTCCTATTAAAGGTATCCACTCAGGCCAAGTTGCATTTTTTATAAACGGGAAGTATAACATATCTACCACATTACCATAAAGCGGTTTAGCATAACCTCCAGATTCTGGTAAAAAGCCCGCTATGTTCTTCGTAATTTCATTACTCTCATCAAAAAGAACTCCGTAAAACAAAGAGTCAATAATATTCCCAACGGCACCTGCAAATATTAAAGACACCGCAATAATTAATAGTTTGGGGGCATTTTCTTTTACAGATTTATACAACCAGTATCCAATAAGCGGTGCAATAATAAGCCTAAATAAGGACAAGGCAAGCTTGCCGTATTCGCCAGGTAACTGTGCTCCCCAAGCCGCTCCTTCGTTTTCGACAAAATAGATCTGAAACCAATCCCACCCAAAAACGTGTATAGACTCGCCTATATAAAAATGCGTTTTGATGTAAATTTTTATACACTGGTCAATCAGTATTATCAAGAATACAATAGATAGCGCTTTTTTGAGTGACATATAGGACAATTATGAAGCAAAAATAAACTTTTTACTTTACTTGAAGCACCTCAATATCACCATAAATACTTTGGATAACGCATAAGGGACCGTCGTTAAAAATGGAGTCTACTTTGCTCGTGCCATTTCTAGATCCAGCAATGACATCTGCCGCCCTAAGGCTTAATGTTACGTTGCCAGAAATGGTGTTAATTGCGCTTTCGCGAAAGCGTATTTCCTTACCTATCAATCCTCCGCGTCCTAAATCAATTTGTAAGTTATTAAACTGTCCTACCAGCTGAGTCTCTGCGAGGGTAGATCGAATAGTCACATCCATTTGTTCTGGAATGACAATTTCTAACTCAATAGAAAGCACTTTATGAGCAGATAACTTATCATTAAATGGTGTAAAGTCTGGTGTGCGTCCTGTACTTATTTCTAGCCGTTGATCTAGCCTTTGTATATGTACTAAAGAACTCTCGTAGGTTTCTCCATCTATAAGGGTGCTTACGCTTATCTCGGGTATCGCTTGTGTAGCGATACTTATTTTAAAAACAGCATCACTATTAATATACAAAGCTTTTATATCCTTTGCATCAAAGGTTTGTTCTGCTCTTTTTTGAGCAAAAAGGCAAGTGGGTAGTATGAGGAGGAGGATAAATTTACTCATAAGGCATAAAAAAGCGTCCCTAAGGACGCTTTAATGTTCTTTTAGCTTTGCATATTTTTTGCCTCTATGCTTAGTGTAGCGTGTGGCACCAGTTTTAATCGTTCGGGATTAATAAGCTTGCCAGTTACTCTACAAATACCGTAGGTTTTGTTATTAATACGTGTAATTGCATTTTTGAGATCTCGTATAAACTTCTCTTGTCGTATAGCAAGTGCACTATTTGCTTCTTTACTCATTGTGGCACTTCCTTCTTCAAAAGACTTAAAAGTAGGAGAAGTGTCATCGGTACCATTGGTGCCGTCATTGAGGTATGCACTTTTAATTAATTCTAAGTCGTGCTGTGCCTTCTCAATTTTTGCATTAATAAGAACTCTAAACGCTTCCAGTTCTTTGTCGCTGTATTTTACTTTATCTGTTGCCATAACATTATACTTTAGATATGGATAATATGGTATTTATAGTGTCAAAACTTATTTCTAAGCCATCTTTTACTTCTTGTACTACATCTAGCGTATCTGCCAGTGTTTCTGTTTTAATGTAGGCCGCGTTTTCATGTACAGTTTGTGTAATTAACGCATCTTCCTGCAATTCTATTTTAATACGATCTGTTACTTCAAAACCAGAATCCTTTCTTAGGTTCTGAATACGATTTACCAATTCTCGTGCCACACCTTCTTTTCTCAAGGCTTCTGAGATGGTAACGTCTAATGCAACGGTTGTCCCTGATTGATTAGCCACTAACCATCCATCAATATCTTGAGAGCTAATCATCACATCAGACAGGAGTAAAGTAATGATTTTTCCATTAATTTCCACCTCCATCTCACCTTCTCCTTCTATTTTAGAAATTTCGTCTGGTCCAAAGTTTTGTATTGCGCTGGCAACGAGCTTCATATCTTTTCCAAAACGAGGCCCAAGAACTTTAAAGTTAGGCTTGATTTGCTTCACTAAAATACCAGAATCATCACTAATAAGCTCAATCTCTTTAACATTAACCTCAGATTTAATTAAATCTGAAACCGCCATAATCTCTTCTTTTTCGGCTTCGTTAAGCACCGGAATCATAATACGCTGTAAAGGTTGGCGTACCTTAATTTTTTCTTTCGCTCTAAGCGAAAGCACTAGCGAACTCACGGTTTGTGCTTTTTGCATCTTTTGTTCTAAGGCTTTATTTATGTACCCCGAATCACTTTCTGGAAACTGTGCTAGGTGTACACTCTCAAATTTTTCTTTACTAGAAACCGCATTTAAATCTCCATATAAACGCTCCATAAAGAAAGGGGCTACGGGAGCGCCTAGCTTTGCTACAGTAAGTAAACAAGTATATAGCGTTTGGTACGCACTTATTTTGTCTTCGCCATAACTGCCTTTCCAGAAACGTCTTCTTGAGAGGCGTACAAACCAGTTAGACAGATTTTCTTGTACAAATTTATCAATAGCTCTTGTTGCCTTGGTAGGCTCATACTCTGCATAAAAAGTATCTACTTTGGCAATAAGAGAGTGCAATTCTGATAAAATCCAACGGTCTATTTCTGGACGTTTTTCTAAAGGTATTTCTGCTTCCGCGAAAGCGAAATTATCCAAATTAGCATACAGCGCAAAGAAACCATAAGTGTTGTACAATGTCCCGAAGAACTTGCGCTTTATCTCTTCTATTCCCTCTAAGTCAAACTTAAGATTGTCCCAAGGGTTTGCATTGCTTATCATATACCAACGTGTGGCATCTGCTCCGTAAGTAGATAAAGTATCAAAAGGATCTACAGCATTGCCTAAACGCTTAGACATTTTTTGTCCGTTCTTGTCTAGTACAAGTCCGTTAGAAACCACATTTTTATACGCCACATCATCAAAAGTCATTGTCGCAATAGCGTGTAGGGTATAAAACCATCCACGTGTCTGATCAACTCCTTCTGCAATAAAATCTGCCTTGCGCCAAGTGTTCTCTACCAGCTCTTTATTTTCAAAAGGGTAGTGCCATTGTGCATACGGCATAGACCCAGAGTCAAACCAAACATCTATAAGATCTGCCTCACGTTTCATAGGTTGCCCACTGTTAGAAACTAAAGTGATTTTATCGACTACATTTTTATGAAGATCTACGAGCTCGTAATTCTCTTCACTCATATCACCTACTTTAAATCCTGCAATAGGATCACTATCCATAAGGCCTTTATCTATGGCTTTTTGGATTTCGGTTTTAAGCTCTGCAATAGAGCCTATAATAATTTCTTCTTTACCATCTTCTGTACGCCATATAGGAAGCGGAATTCCCCAAAAACGACTACGAGATAAGTTCCAATCATTTGCATTAGCTAGCCAGTTACCAAAACGACCTTCTCCAGTGGCTTTAGGCTTCCAGTTAACCCCCAAGTTAAGCTCGTGCATACGGTCTTTAAAGTCGGTTACTTTAATAAACCACGAGT
>CAZXMY010000009.1:0-19890 GCA_964641325.1 uncultured Flavobacteriaceae bacterium
GTACGTCTTGTCTTATTCATCGCGTGAGAAACATTGTTTCCTACCATCGCTTTCTTACCTGTAAGTTCACAAACTCTAGACATTGCTATATACTTTATTATAGTTATTTAAAACAGGGTGCAAATTTACACAAAAACATTACTTACTCCAAAAGTAAATACTAGTTTTTTAAAATTTCTTCTTGTAGCAATTCTAGGCACTTACTTACTGTTTTTCCAATTACTCGAACTCTATTTGTTCCCATGGCAAATTTATAGGCACGAGCTCCTTGGCTGGAAGCAATGCCAATACATACTGTTCCAATTGGCGCATCTGCATCTCCCTTAGACGGTCCTGCATTGCCAGTTGTAGAAATTCCTATATCACTTTTATATAAATCTCGTGCGCGCATAGCCATTTCTATAGCTACTTCTTCACTCACTACAGAATGCGTTGTAATCGTTTTTTCTTTTACACCTAGTACGTCTATCTTACTCTGTGTAGCATAAGTTACTAGGCTTCCTTTAAGATACTGAGAAGCACCAGGGTGTTGTGTAAAACGTTTTACGAGTTCGCCTCCTGTACAACTCTCTGCAATGGCAAGTGTTTTTGCATTGGCTACCATCTGCTGAGCTACCACTTGTTCAAAAGCTCCTTCGTCTTCATATCCTATAAAAACATCTTCTACTAAGGGTAGTAAAACAGCAAGCTGTTCTTGCATTGCTCTTCTGATGAAAGCCTCTTCCTGCCCTTTAGCAGACAATCTTAAACGCACACTGCCCAATGAGGGTAGATAAGCTAACTTTATTTCTGGGATCAAGTTTTTTTCAAAATCTACCAAGCGTGCAGCAATCGTACTTTCTCCCATACCATAGGTAAGTAAGGTTTTATGCATAATAAATGGTAAGGGATAGCGCTCTTTAATTCTAGGCAGCACCTCATTTTCCATGAGAGCTTTCATTTCGTATGGAACGCCTGGTAATGCTATAAAAAGGGTATCCCTTTTTTCTATCCACAGCCCTGGAGCAGTGCCGTATTTATTTGCAAGCACCTCTGCCTTAGAAGGAACCATAGCTTGTGCAGCATTTGCCGGAAGCATAGGCTTTTTTATATGCACTTTAAATATTTGCTCAATATGCGCTAAAACGGCATCGTCTTGCACCAAGGTATCCTGGGTAAACTTGCAAAGGGTATGTTTTGTTATATCGTCATTTGTAGGCCCCAATCCTCCAGTTATGAGTACAATGTCTGCCTGATATTTTGCAGCCTCAAAGCTTTCTAAAAGATGTTCTTTTTGATCTTGAACCGAAGTAATTTGCCTAACAGATACACCAATACTATTAAGTGCTGTAGCAATATATGCCGAGTTAGTATCAACTATTTGACCTATGAGAATCTCATCACCTATTGTGATTATCTCAGCAATCATTTATAAGGAAAAATCGTTTTGTAGTTCTCCAATAACTGTTGTGAGCGTTCCAATAATCTTATCGAGATGAGACTGCACAGCAGAAGCTGGCTTATTACTATTTGACCATTTTTCCATAGCCGCAATATCTGAAAGCAAATCGATACCAAACATATCTAAATTGGGTTTCATCTTATGGGCAAATTGATAAGCCATTTGTTGATTATTATTGGCAATAGCCAATTTCATCGCCTCCATATCTGGTGGGATTTCTTGTAAAAAAGTCTCGACAATCACTTTTACGAAGCTTTCATCGCCACTTGATATTTCCTGTACTTTGGTTAAGTCATAATGATTAGGCATCTGGGGTATATTTATAGTTAGTTATTATTTTACACTTACAGAAAAAAGTTCTTTTTGTCCTATGAAACCTTTTAACTTATCATTGGGTGAAACGGAACCAACTCCTGCTGGTGTTCCCGTAAAGATAACATCTCCAATTTTAAGTGTAAAATATTGAGAGACATAACTTATAATTTCATCAATTTTCCAGAGCATATTGCTAGTCGAACCTTCTTGAACAGCGACTCCGTTCTTTTCTAATGAAAAATTTATGGCATCTATATCACCTACTTCTTTCTTAGATAACCAATTCCCAATTAAGGCAGAACCATCAAAGGCTTTGGCTTTTTCCCAAGGCAAACCTTTTTCTTTTAATTTTTTTTGCAAATCCCTAGCTGTGAAGTCTATACCAAGTCCAATCTCTTCATAATACGTATGAGCAAACTTCTTATCTATATACTTCCCTAGTTTTTTTATCTTAATTAGCACTTCTACCTCGTAGTGCACGTCCTGAGTAAATTCGGGTATTACAAAAGGATGTTTTTTAAGCAATATGGAAGAGTCTGGTTTTAAAAAGAGCACAGGATGTTCTGGCTTTTCATTCTCCAGCTCAGCAATATGTTTTGCGTAATTCCTACCAATACAAATTAATTTCATTCTTAAAAAAGCTTAGTGTTTAATTTTCTAAGTTTAATGGCTGTAAGCACCTTTTTAGTATACAAAGGAAAATCTGCATTTTGCAACCACCCAAAATAACCGGGTTCATTATCCAATATATCTTCTACTCGCCTTCCTTTATGCTTCCCAAAAGTAAATATTTCCTTATCTTCTTTATCATACCCAATAAAACCTGCAAAATCTGCAGATTTCCTACGTGTACTAAACTCCGCCAGAAATTTCATGTTATTCTCTAGTGAATCATAGCGATCCAATTGGGACTTCAAAACCTCATAGGTTGCTTTTGTATCTGCCGCAGCGCTATGCGCATCTGTCAAGTCCTTATTACAATAAAACTTATATGCAGCCACAAGGGTACGTTGTTCCATCTTATGAAAAATAGTTTGCACATCTACCGCATTTCTATTTTTCATATCAAAATCTACATTACAACGCAAAAGCTCTTCCACCAGTAGCGGGATATCAAATCTATTGGAGTTAAAACCTGCAAGATCCGAGTCTTTTATGATACTATGTATTTCCTGCGCCATTTCTGCAAAAGTGGGTGCATTTGCAACATCTGTATCACTAATACCATGCACTGCCGTAGTTTGAGCCGGTATTGGAATTGTAGGATTTATGCGATGCGTATGTGCCTCTTCTCTACCGTCTGGAAAAACCTTAAGTATCGAAATCTCTACGATACGGTCTTTTGCCACATTAATCCCCGTAGTTTCCAAGTCAAAAAAACAAATAGGACGGGTTATAGTAAGCTGCATAAGATTGTATAGTTAGTTATTTAATCAAAAATACAATTTTGACCTTTAAAATTTATGCAAGAAAAATAAATAATGACCTTTATTAATTATGGTATATTTATTGTCTAAGTTTTTTTATGAAATATTTTGTACTACTTATCTTGGTTATGAGTAACGCTTTCGCGAAAGCGCAATCCAGCACACCACTAGTAGAGTTAATAGAAGAAAAACAAGAAAAGCGTTGGAACCTATATGCTCAAAATAATTCTAACGAAGAACAAGAAGCCTTTCTAATCGTTCAAGGTGAAGGTTTTAGACGTAGTGCCGATCGTCCGGTAATTAAAAAAGTACCTCCACAGAGTAAGGTTCTTATGATCACTCTAATACCTTTAAAAGGGGTTGAACCCACTTATACTACCATTTTTACCTACGAAAGAAATTTGGCACATATAGAAAAACGTAAAGGAGCAGACAAAGAGGAGCACGTGAACATACGACCTTTAAAAAGTGATGAGCTCACACTATTTCTTGAAAAAGATTGTGAAAAGTGCAACATACTTATTAGTTATCTCAACAAAAATCACATTAAATATCGCCGACTTGACGTTAGAAAAAACGGAAAAGTATTCCAATTTATGTGGGATAATTTACGTGGTAATATCCCTGATGAAGATGTAGTTACTTTACCTGTAATTATACATAATGGTAAAATTTACCATAACATCCCAAATATGCAGCGCTTTATTGAAACCTATTCTTGGAAAAAATAAAGACTCAGCTATTTATAATTAACATTTTTGTTTAACTTTAGGTTTTACTTACAGTGTCTTTAATGTTAAAGTATATTTCTTACGTAAGCGAGCAGTCACATAGCTTGAATCAATTTCAAATAGAAGAATTGCTTAAAAAAAGTAGAGCTAAAAATTCTATAAAAGGTATTACAGGTATATTAATTTACTTTGAAGGAATATTTACTCAGTATATAGAAGGCCCAGAAAAGGAAATAGATACGCTTTACAAAAAAATCACTGCAGATAAGCGACATAAAAACCTCCGTAGACTATTTACAGGAAACTCTTTAGATAGGTTCTATCCAGATTGGAGTATGGCTTACAAAAGTCTCGATGAACAAAAAGCATTAGCAATTACAGGGTATAAACCTTTTGATAAAACAAAATTTTTTGAACCTGCAGAAACGCGAGAGCATCCTGGTGTTAAGCTACTGGAATCCTTTGTAGAAGGCCTGCATTTCTTTTAAGAAAGTTGAAAACTAAATAAGTGAAATTCTAAATGGCTCTATCTACGTCCCAGGCTTCAAGATACTCTGCTACACGTTTTACAAATTGTCCACCTAAAGCACCATTTACCACACGATGGTCATAAGAATGCGACAAGAACATTTTCATACGAATACCTATAAAATCTCCATCTGGCGTTTCTATTACAGCAGGCACTTTGCGAATAGCTCCTAGTGCAAGAATAGCTACTTGCGGTTGGTTTATTATAGGCGTACCCATAACACTGCCAAAAGTTCCCACATTGGTTACTGTATACGTTCCGCCTTGGGTATCATCTGGCTTGAGCTTACTATTTCTAGCTCTACCTGCTAAATCATTAACTGCTTTAGCCATTCCAACAAGATTGAGCTGGTCTGCATTTTTTATTACCGGCACAATAAGATTTCCGTCAGCCAGGGCAGCCGCCATTCCTAAGTTTATGTTTTTTCTTTTTATAATGCGATCTCCGTCTACAGAGATATTAATCATTGGGAAATCCTTAATGGCTTTTGCCACAGCTTCCATAAATATAGGTGTAAACGTAAGTTTCTCACCTTCTCTTTGCTCAAAGTCTCCTTTTACTTTCTTACGCCAGTTCCAGATATTAGTAACATCTGCCTCTATAAAGGATTGCACGTGTGCACTGGTTTGCACAGAAGCTACCATATGATGAGAAATGAGTTTCCCCATACGAGTCATTTCTATAATCTCATCCCCACCATTAACACTTACTGGAGCGGCAGCCGGTTTCGCTTTAACAGAAGTAGCCTCTTTAACTTTTGGTTTTGTCTCAACCGAAGCACTTGCAGCCGCTTGAGGTGCATTGCCTCTAGAAGCAATATAGGCAAGCATATCTTTTTTAGTAACACGACTATCTTTTCCTGTACCTGGTATTGCATCTAGTTCCTTCTGGTCAATACCTTCTGCAGTTGCCATATTTCTCACTAATGGAGAATAAAATCTATCTTGAGAAGAGCTTACGATTGGAGTAGCAGTAGTTTGTACCGCTTCGTTCATTATGTTCTCTACCGCAGCTACAGCTGGTGCAACCTCTGGAGTTGCTACATCTTCTGTGGTATTACCATCTCCATCTACTTCAATAACAGCTATGGTTTGTCCTACAGCTACTACATCATCTATATCAAAAAGGCGTTCTATTAAAACTCCATCTACTTCACTAGGAACTTCGCTATCTACTTTATCTGTAGCAATTTCTAAAACGGCCTCATCTGCCTCAATAGTGTCACCTACTTCTTTAAGCCAAGCCGTTAATGTTGCTTCTGCAACACTCTCGCCCATCTTCGGTAATTTTAGTTCAAATTTTGCCATTTTCGTATTGGGTAGCTAGTTTTTTTTGATTTAATTGCGAATATAATAATTAATACTTCATTTTATTAATAATTAACTAAAGATTAGAATTACCAATGTAGCGTACTTCCTCTTCCAGTACTGCTATTACTTCCCAGTGCAAATGTACTCTTTTTGGGTATAAATTTAAAAGTCATCCCTTGGTCCTGCCAATGCAATAGCGCATTAATAATCCCTTTATACGTAACTTGATGTGTATCAAAAATCACTTCAAGTCCCTTAAATCCTTTTTCGATTTTATCATCTAACAAGACATCACTTTCGATACTATTTTCTAGTTTTTTTACCAATTCTTTATCGCTACTTACTAGCAAATACGCTTGAGGCGTCTCATTTTCAACAACTTTACGTTTTCGAGGTGATAGGCGCACTACCAACAAACCTATTTTCACCATTGTATTTTGAAAAAAATTAGCTTCAAAATACTTGTTATAAAACAAACGCATTGCGTTGTAAAAACGCTTTCTATACACTTCGTCTTTGGCTGTACTTTCACCTTTAAAATGAATCACTGTCTCTTCACCTAAATAATAATTTTTATATCCTAATTGCTCGATACTATACGACAGGTCAATATCTTCTCCATACATAAAATAGCGCTCGTCAAAACCTCCGGCCTCCATATATATCGCTCTTGCCATAAACATAAAAGCACCTACAAGAATTTGCACTTCGCCACTTCCTTCTGATGCTAAATGTGTCGCATAATATCCATTAGCCTTTCCAAAGAGTTTTTGAAAAGCCACCTTAGGCGTGGGTAAATTACGTTTGCTTTCTGGCAAAAATGTTCCTGTACCATCTACGAGTTTTACACCTATGGCGCCTGTTTTAGGGTTCGCTTTCGCGAAAGCGTAAACATTTTCAAAAACGCTTTCTCCTACTACAGTATCAGGATTGAGAATACACACATAAGCACCTTTTGCTTCTTTTACACCTTGATTATTTGCCTTGGCAAAGCCTACATTATCTGTATTGGCAAGCAGCTTAACCTCAGGATATTTTAGTTTAATCATCTCGCAACTCCCATCGCTAGAGGCATTATCTACCACAATCACCTCTGCATCCAGGTTTTTAATAGCCCCAAAAACACTATCCAAACAGAGGTCTAAAAAATGAACCACATTATAATTTACTATGATAATTGAAAGTTGCTTCATTTAAGGTTTTGAATGTCCTTGTTATCTTAATTTTTAAGCGAATTTTCGAAGGGTATTCTATGCAAAATACTTCTACCCAAAGTAATCTCATCTGCATATTCTAGCTCATCACCTACAGAAATTCCTCTTGCTATGGTAGATATCTTGATGCCATAAGGTTCAATTTGTTTAAAAATATAAAAGTTAGTCGTGTCGCCTTCTAATGTAGAACTTAGTGCAAAAACCACTTCTTTCACCAGACCTTTCTTCACTTTTTCTATTAACGAAAAAATAGTTAAATCTTGCGGTCCTATACCATCTAAAGGACTAATTTTTCCTCCTAATACATGATATAAGCCCTTAAACTGGCTTGTATTCTCAATAGCCATTACATCGCGTATATCTTCGACTACGCAAATAATAGACTCATCTCTATGTGGGTTTGCACAAATCTCACAAAGTGCTACATCTGAGATATTATGACATTTTGTACAAAATTTAATCGTATCGCGCATGGCAAGTAAGGCGTTTGCGAGTTGATGGGTTTGTGATTCGGGTTGTTTAAGAAGATGTAATACAAGTCGCAAAGCCGTACGTTTCCCTATACCAGGCAATTGCGACATCTCGTATACTGCATTCTCTAATAATTTAGATGAAAACTCCATAAAAATGTTTAGTTCTTATCTTCTAACAACGGTACAAATCGAAACTCGCCGAATTCCTTCTTTTCGAATTTGGTAGCAGATTGTCGTACAAACAAGGTCATTACTTGCGGGTCATCCCCTACAGGTATTACGAGCCTGCCTCCTATTTTAAGCTGACTAAGTAAAGGTTTAGGCACAAAAGGTGCTCCAGCCGTAACAATTATTTTATCAAAAGGCGCATACTCGGGTAAACCTTTATAGCCATCTCCAAAACTCAAAAACTTAGGTCTGTATCCCAATTTAGTCAAAAACAACTTCGTTTTTTTAAATAATTCCTGTTGGCGTTCTATCGAGTACACCCTTGCTCCAAGTTCGCATAAAACAGCTGTCTGAAAACCGCTACCTGTTCCTATTTCTAGCACTACATCACCTTTAGTAATTTCTAGTAATTCTGTTTGAAAAGCTACAGTAAAGGGTTGCGATATAGTCTGGTCTGCCGCAATGGGAAAAGCTTTATCTTGATAGGCATGGTCTTCAAAACTGCTATCCATAAATAGGTGCCGAGGTACCTTGCCTATTGCCTGAAGTACCGTCTCATTTTTGATTCCTTTATCTATCAATATTTGAAGGAGCTGGCGTCTTTTACCTTGATGGCGGGTTGTATCTTTCATTGCCCCTAAAAATACATCTAAAAGTGGATTTACAATAATTAATGTGCTGATAAATACCCTAAAATATTGTTCTAATAAACCGTATTTTTGTTAAAAATACAGAAGTATGCTAAAAGCAGGTGTTCTAGGTGCAGGCCATTTAGGAAAAATACATTTAAAACTTTTACAACAATCAGAAAATTATGAGCTGGTAGGCTTCTATGATGCCTCGCCAGAAGTGCGTAATAAGATTCAAGAGGAGTTTGGGTATGTGGCATTTGAAAGCCAAGAAGCGCTCATTGCAGCAGTAGATATGGTGGATATTGTGACTCCAACTTCCTTCCATTTTGAAGGGGCAAAAAAAGTGATCGAAGCTGGAAAGCACCTCTTTATAGAAAAACCTATTACTCAAACCGTTACGGAAGCAGAAGAGTTGATTCGTCTCGCACAAAAGCACAATGTAAAAGGTCAAGTTGGGCACGTAGAGCGTTTTAACCCTGCATTTACTGCGGTAAAACACGCGATTAAAAGCCCAATGTTTATAGAAACACATCGTCTGGCAGAGTTTAATCCGCGAGGTACAGATGTACCGGTTGTGTTGGATTTAATGATCCATGACATAGATGCCATACTAAGTGTCGTGCAGAGTCCTGTTAAAAATGTTTCGGCGAGTGGGGTTTCTGTAATTAGTGAAACGCCAGATATCGCAAATGCACGTTTGGAATTTGAAAATGGTTGCGTGGCAAACCTAACGGCAAGTCGCATCAGCCTTAAGAATATGAGAAAATCGCGCTTTTTTCAGAAAGATGCTTATATCTCGGTAGACTTTCTAGAAAAAAAGGTAGAAGTTGTAAAAATGCAGGATGCACCAGAAAATCCCGATGATTTTGCAATGATTTTACAAAATGCAGAAGGCGTTAAAAAACAAATCTATTTTGACAATCCAGAAGTATCTGCTAACAATGCGATTTTGGATGAGTTGAACGCTTTCGCGAAAGCAATACATAATAACACCACACCTATCGTATCTCTAGAAGCAGGTACAGAAGCCTTGCGTGTGGCCAAAAGCATTATTGAAGATTTTTAAAAAACTACGTTTTTTTAGCTATTGGCTTTTGGCTATTAGCTCTTAGTAGGGTTTTTAAAGGCTAGAAATTAAAGACATATAAACAACAATTGCGAATAGGTGGATTAATTATCTACGGCTGCCAGTAGACAGATTCGCAGAAATGACAAGATTATGAAAAATATAGCAGTTATTGGAGCAGGAACTATGGGCAATGGTATTGCGCATACCTTTGCACAAAGTGGTTTTCAAGTACAATTAATTGATATCTCTCAAGAGTCTTTGGACCGTGGAATGGCGACAATCGCCAAAAACCTAGACCGAATGGTCGCCAAAGAAAGAATCTCAGAAGAAGATAAAAAAGCAACATTAGGTAATATCACGACTTATACCAACCTTGAAGAAGGTGTGGAATATGCCAGTCTTGTAGTAGAAGCTGCAACAGAAAATGTAGACCTAAAGCTTAACATCTTTAAGCAATTAGATGCCGCCACGGCAGAAGATACGATCCTTGCCTCAAATACCTCATCTATTTCTATAACGCAAATAGCTGCAGTTACCTCGCGGCCAGACAAAGTAATTGGCATGCATTTTATGAATCCTGTACCTATTATGAAACTCGTAGAAATCATAAGAGGATATAATACAAGTGATGAAGTGACGGGGCTCATTATGGATTTGTCTAAAAAACTAGGTAAAACACCTACAGAGGTGAACGATTATCCCGGTTTTGTGGCAAACCGTATCTTAATGCCTATGATTAATGAAGCTATAGAAACCTTGTATAATGGAGTTGCTGGTGTACAAGAAATAGATACCGTGATGAAATTAGGTATGGCACATCCTATGGGACCTTTACAGTTGGCTGATTTTATCGGGCTAGACGTTTGCTTATCTATCCTAAACGTAATGTATGATGGTTTTAAAAACCCAAAATACGCACCTTGTCCTCTACTTGTAAATATGGTAATGGCAGGAAAAAAAGGTGTGAAATCTGGAGAAGGTTTTTATGACTATAGTGAAAGTCGCAAAGCAGAGAAGGTAGCGACTATGTTTAATCAATAGCCTGACATTTGCCTAAAATCATTCCTTTTAAAGCAGTACGTCCTACTCGAGATAAAATTGGTCTCGTCGCTGCGCGTTCGTATCAATCCTACTCAAAAAAAGGAAGAAAATTTAGAATGGAGAGAAATCCCTATTCCTTTTTACATATATTAAATCCTGGTTATAAGTACAAAAAGAAAATAAAGGGTAAGGAGCGATTTAAACTCGTTCAAAATCGTTACAATGAGTTTAAAGAAGATGGTATCTTTATGCAAGAAGAGCACCCTGCTTTTTACGCCTACAAAATCATAGACCGAGACGGAAATGTATTTTATGGTTTTCTAGGAGCTGCCAGTGTTCACGATTATGAGAATAACTTGATAAAAAAACACGAAGACACGATTGCTGACCGAGAAGAACTCTTTAAAGAATATCTAGACACAGCAGGTTTTAATGCAGAAGCCGTTTTATTAACGCACCCTAATGACCCTACTCTAGCTTCTATTCTTGACGATATATCACAAGAACGAGCTGAGTATGAGTTTACCACTACTTATAGAGACACACACTACTTATGGCCTATTACAGATAGTGCCAGCATAAACACAATACAGGACGCCTTCGCAAAAATGGAACACCTCTACATTGCAGATGGACATCATAGAAGTGCCTCTTCTTATCTCTTATCCAAAAAACATAAAGAGGAGAATCCATCAGTAAAAAAAGAAAGTGCTTACGATTATTTTATGAGTTACCTCATCCCGGAATCTCATCTTATTATCAAAGAGTTTAATAGGCTACTCAAAGACCTTAACGGATTATCTAAAGAAGAATTCTTAATTGAGTTAGATGCCATATTTAGAATCCAAAATAGAGGTATTACTGCCTATCAACCTAGTAAAAAACATCATTTCTCTATGTATCTTGATGGCGAGTTTTACTCTTTGTATTTGCGAAAAAAGCAATACCCATTTACTACCGCTTTAGACACTCTAGATACGCATATCCTTCAAAAAACAGTACTAGAACCCATTTTGGGAATACACGATATACGCGATGATAGCCGGATTACCTACGTAAATGGAAAAAAGGGAATCACCTATATGAAGACCCTCGTAGATTCTGGTGATTATGCTGTAGGTTTTCATATGCTTCCCATAACCATAGAAGAGCTCAAAGAAATTGCCAATGAAGGTTTAACTATGCCTCCTAAGAGCACCTATATAGAACCTAAATTACGAAGTGGTGTAACCATATATGAATTTTAAACCTTATGAGTATAGCACAAAACCTACACCATTTTATTGATAAAATTCCCAAGCAAGTAAGTCTTGTCGCCGTTTCAAAAACAAAACCTATAGCGGATTTACAAGCTGCTTATGATGCGGGACAGCGCATTTTTGGGGAGAATAAAATTCAGGAAATGACTCAAAAATGGGAGGCACTTCCTAAAGATATACATTGGCATATGATTGGTCACGTACAAACCAATAAGGTTAAACAAATGATTCCGTTTGTTAGCCTTATTCATAGTGTAGACAGACTCAAATTACTCAAAGAAATTAATAAACAAGCCACTTTGCACAACCGCAAAGTGAATGTATTATTACAGATAAAAATAGCATCAGAAGACACCAAATATGGGATGCCTATACCAGAAGCCGTAGCTCTTCTAGAAGGTGATGCTTTACGTGATTTCCCCAATGTGCATATCCAAGGATTTATGGGAATGGGTACTTTTACAGATGATAAAGAACAGCTTAAGTCAGAATTTGAGCGATTGAGGAGTTTGTATGTACGCTTTCGCGAAAGCAAAAATCTTACAACCCTATCTATGGGAATGAGTGGTGATTACGAGCTCGCCATAGATTGTGGGAGTACGATGATACGTGTAGGAAGTGCAATTTTTGGCACAAGAAATTACTAATCTAAATATATAGAAGTACCTTAGAGCAATTTGTACGCCATACTAGACATAGAAACCACCGGAGGAAAATACAATGAAGAAGGTATAACAGAGATTGCCATTTATCGGTTTGATGGGCATAAAATTGTAGACCAGTTTATTTCTCTAGTGAATCCGGAGCGTCCTATCCAAGCTTTTGTGGTAGGTCTTACCGGTATCAATAATGAAATGTTGCGCAATGCACCCAAGTTTTATGAAGTTGCCAAACGTATTATTGAAATCACTCAAGACTGTATTATAGTGGCACATAATGCGCAGTTTGATTATCGTATTCTCAATTTGGAATTTGATAGGCTTGGCTATGATTTTGATAGAAAATCCCTGTGTACAGTCGCCTTATCACAAGAATTATTACCAGGGCATGCTAGTTATAGTTTAGGAAAACTAGTACGTGCACTAGGTATCCCTATTACAGATAGACACAGAGCAAATGGAGATGCTATGGCAACGGTCAAGCTTTTTAAGATGCTACTCGCTAAGGATACAGAAAAAACTATAGTTAAGGCTGCAGTACGCGCTAATCCAAAACGGGTTATAGATACCAAGCTTAAGAATATTATCCAAGAGATGCCGTCAGAATGTGGTGTGTATTATATGCATAATGTAAATGGAACCATCATTTATATAGGAAAGAGCAAGAATATTAAAAAAAGAATTACTCAGCATTTTACTGGAGACCAAAGAAAAAGTAAAAAAATACAACTTGATGTTACTGCCGTAACTTACGAGAAAACGGGAAGCGAACTCATTGCTTTATTAAAAGAAAACGAAGAGATAAAGCGCAACAAGCCGGTATTTAATAGAGCCCTACGAAGAACCAAATTTAAAATACAGCTCTCCCATTTTATCGATAACGATGGGTATATAAATTTTAAATTGGAAAAGGCAGATGGCCGATCTAAAGCGATTACAACTTACGGCTCTATGGTTTCGGCGAAATCACATCTAGAAAAAATTACAGAAACCTATAGACTTTGTCAAAACAAAACAGGGCTTTCCAGTTCTAAAGGAAACTGTTTTGCCTACACAATTAAAAATTGTGAAGGTGCTTGTATCCAAGCAGAAAATCCTGAATCGTATAATAAACGAGCCTCTAACCTTATTAAAAAATACAGCTACGAAAATAAGAGTATGCTCATTATAGATAGAGGTCGTGAGGTAGATGAACGCTCTGTAGTACTTATAGAAGATGGTATTTTTAAAGGAATAGGATTTTACAATCTTAATTTTCAACTTAATACTATTGATATTCTAAAATCCATAATAACACCTATGGATAATAACAGAGATGCGCAGCATATTATACAGAGTTATTTGCGCAGTAAGAAGGTTAAAAAAGTAATTCCGTTAGATCAAATTACAACTTGATAATGATTTCTTATTTTTGATGCCATAGCTCAACGAGTTTAAAAGCACCCTTTATGAGTTGGAGAAGTAAACTTCACGAGATTATTTATGAAGCAGATACGCCACAGGGCAAAGCCTTTGACGTGATTCTCCTTATTTTGATATTAGCTAGTATTGCCCTTGTAATGCTAGAAAGTGTAGCGAGTATTGATACAAAATACCATGATTTACTTTATAAAGGAGAATGGATAATTACCATCTTTTTTACGTTTGAGTATATCTCTCGCATTATTACAGTAAAGAAACCTAGCAAATACATCTTTAGTTTTTACGGGATCATAGATTTTTTATCTACTATCCCTTTATACCTCTCATTTTTTATAGTAGGAAGTAATGCGCTTCTTACTGTACGTGCCTTACGCTTACTTCGTGTTTTTAGAATTCTTAAGATAGCGCGTTACGTTGGTGAATCTAATAAACTTGCAAAGGCTATACGTGATAGTAAGGCAAAGATTAGTATTTTCTTGTTTGCAGTACTCATTTTATGCATTATTGCAGGTACGGTAATGTACCTTATAGAAGGTGAAGCTAGTGGTTTTAGAAATATCCCTGTAAGCGTGTATTGGTGTATTGTAACCTTGACAACCGTAGGATATGGAGACATTGCTCCTATCACGCCTTTAGGCCAATTTATTGCGGCTATCATTATGATTATGGGTTATGGTATAATAGCTGTACCTACAGGAATTGTAACGGCAGAGTATTCTAAAGACCTTAATTCTAAAAATGATGATGTGAACACATCTCAAAAACAAGAAGAAGATTATGTTCATATGAATACGCAATCCTGTGAAAATTGTATGGAAGAAAATCACAGAGATGATTCCTTGTTCTGCCATCATTGTGGTCATACTTTGAATAATGACTAAAGTACTTATTACGGTTGTGGGACCAACGGCAATTGGAAAAACAGCCTTATCCATACAATTAGCGCAGCATTTCAAGACAGAAATAGTATCTGCAGATTCTAGACAGTTTTTTAAGGAGATGAAAATAGGTACTGCTGTACCCTCAGAAGATGAACTTACTGCTGCACCACATCATTTTATACAGCATATCTCCATCGACCACAATTACAGTGTAGGACACTATGAACGAGAAGCTCTAGAAAAACTAGATGAATTATTCACGGCCTATAAGCATCTGGTCTTAGTTGGGGGCTCTGGATTGTATGTGGATGCCGTTATAGATGGTCTGGATTATTTTCCCGAAGTAAAAGAAGGTACTCGAGAGAAACTTCAAGAATTACAAAAAACCGAAGGAGATATCGCACTTCAAAATATGCTTAAAGAACTTGATCCCTCTTATTTTACAGAAGTAGATATTAATAATATACAACGTGTTATGCGTGCATTAGAGGTCTGTTTGTCTTCTGGAAATACCTTTTCTTCGTACAGAAATAAGCCTAAATCGGTTAGGAATTTTAAGCACATAAAAATAGGTTTGACGGCAGATAGATCGATTATTTACAACCGCATTAATCAGCGTGTAGATATGATGATGGAAGGCGGTTTATTAGAAGAGGTGCGCGGTTTGCTTTCGCGAAAGCATCTAAACGCCCTACAAACTGTAGGCTATAGAGAACTTTGTGAATACTTAGAAAACAAAGTTACTTTAGAAAAAGCGGTAGAAAATATAAAAACAAATACCCGGCGATTTGCAAAAAGACAGCTTACTTGGTATCGTAAAGATTCTAACATTTACTGGTTTGATTATCAAACCCCTTTGGATCAAATTATTACTTGCATAACAAAAAATGCACCCCTAGAATAGGAGTGCATTGTTTATAGAAATATCTTAATTATTGCTCTTAACTAGTAGATTTTACTACAAGTCTAAACCCTTCTCCGTGAATATTTAATATCTCAACCACATCATCTCTCTTGAGATATTTTCTGAGCTTAGCAATATAAACATCCATACTTCTAGAAGTAAAGTAGTTATCATCTCTCCATATCTTGGTAAGTGCAAGCTCTCTAGGCATAAGATCATTCTCATGAAGAGCAAGCATACGTAGTAGCTCGTTTTCCTTAGGAGACAGCTTAGTAGGTTCTTCGTTTTTATAAGTCAAAAAGCGAAGCTTAGAATTTAAATGAAAATTACCAATCACAAACTCAAATTGCTTGCTGTCAGCTACAGAATCTACAGACTTACGCTGTATAATGGCTTTGATTTTCATTAATAACACTTCGCTGTCAAAAGGCTTATTAAGATAATCGTCTGCTCCTACTTTATATCCTTTAAGTACATCTTCCTTAAGCGCTTTGGCCGTTAAAAAGATAATAGGTACGTCTTGATTTTTTTCTCTGATCTCTTTTGCAAGCGTAAAACCGTCTTTATACGGCATCATAACATCCAGTATACAAAGATCGTAATCGTCTTTTTTAAATTTTTCAAAACCTTCCATACCATTTTTAGCATGAACGACATCATAATCATTCATTATTAAATAGTCTTTTAGGACGGTTCCAAAATTTGGATCATCTTCTACTAACAATATTTTCTTATTCTCCTTTTCCATATATTAAGATATTAATGGTAATTTTATTATGAAGGTACTCCCTTTTCCCTTTTCACTTTCTACGTATATTTCCCCTTGATGATCTTCTACTATTTGTTTTGCGTAAGCGAGGCCTAAACCATGACCTTTTACATTATGAATATTCCCTGTGTGTTCTCTATAAAATTTTTCAAAAACTTTACGTTGGGCTACTTTAGTCATTCCATTCCCTTGATCCCTTACTTTTAAGAAAATAAAATTCTTAGCATTTTCTGTATATACATCTATTTTAGGCTCATTAGGTGAGTATTTTACCGCATTATCTAATATGTTTACGATTACATTAGTGAGGTGTGACTCATTAGCCAGTATAGACGATTTTGCAGCATCCAGATGTAAGTTTACATAACCATTTCTATCTTCTACAATTAATTCTACATGATTTATAGCATCTTCTAAAATATCATGCAATTTGTAACGCTCTTTTCGTATATCAAGTTCATTCTTCTCGAGTTTAGAAATTCTGAGTACATTTTCAACTTGCGCGTGCATACGCTTATTTTCATCTCTTATCATCTTGTGATAATAAGCGACTTTTTCTTTATTATCAGATATTTTAGGATTCTTTACAGCATCTAATGCCAAGTTTATAGTCGCTATAGGCGTTTTAAACTCGTGTGTCATGTTGTTTATAAAATCTGTTTTTATCTCAGAAATTTGACGTTGCTTATTGAGCTGATGTAAGGCGCTAGAATATGCAATAACAATAATTAAGGTAAAAATGATAGACATTCCAGCCATTCCTAAAATAGAAGAAATCACAAATTTTTTCTCACCTGGAAAAGTAGCATATAAGAAGTAATCACTTCTTTGTTCTTCATCTTCAAAAATAGGCACTTTGTACAGCTGGTTATCGTCTCGAATGTCAAAATTTTCCGATCGCACTTTAGTCATAAGATCACTACTAAAAACAGCAAACTCAAAATCTGTCTCCATATCACGCTCAACAAGTTCTAGCGTCATAAGGCGTCTTATTTCTTCTTCTGTAACGCGTTTATGAATAGGTACTCTTCTCGTAACATTTTGTATTAATTTTGCGTAGTTATACTTCTCAAAATCTACAAGTCTTGAAAATTCCTGAACTCGATCCTTAGTTGTAACTTGATTACCATCTAGTCCACTCTTTCCAATAATCTGCCTAGAACTTCTGTTGTAATAGCGTCTTATCTGAAGACTATCCAGATCACTATCTAAAACAGGTGCAGATACCTTGAAATCTTGCGATAAAATACCATTACGATATAAAAATATCTCATTACTTACTGGATCTTCTTCTAGTAAAAATAATTCATCAAAGGTCAGATCGTCAGGAACACCTACACTATCATCTATCATCTTTTCTAAGGGATAATAATAGTCTTCTAGTTCTCTGTTTTGCACTTTTATTGCAACAGCAGCTAATGCTCTTTTTGCACTAAAAGCAAATTGCTCTCTCTTTGTGGATACACTTTCAGAAATCCAGTATCCTTGCACAAATATGATCCCTATAAGCGATAAGCTCATAAGAATAATGAGGAGATAAAACAACTTCTTATTCACTACTCAAAAATAGGATTTTAACATTTAGGGCAGTTTCCATTTAACCAAATGTTAACAAAGGCTCACCAACCCCTAGATATCTTAACCGTTAGATGGTCGTGAAGCCGTAAGACGCGTTTTTTAAGATTATCTAATGTACCATTTTCTATTACCGCATCAGCAAAGCTTATTTTACGAGCGTCTGTCCATTGATTTTTTATTCTGGCTAAAACTTCGTCTTCTGAGATTTTATCACGCTTCATAACTCTTTGTATTCGCGTGGGTAATGGAGCGACAACAACAATCATATAATCGCATTTTTGATAACCTCCATTTTCAAAAAGAATAGCGGCTTCCTTAATCACATAAGGACTTTTTTGAGCTTGATGCCAGCTCTTAAAATGCCTATCTACTTCTGGATGGACCAGCTTATTTAATTCTTGTAACAAACCCTTATTAGAAAACACCTTATTGGCTACGTATTTCCTATTTAGCCCATTTACAGTATAGGCTTCTTCACCCAGTAAATATTGTACCTGCTTTTTTAAAGGCTCTAGGTTATTCATTAACCATTTTGCTTGATCATCTGCTATATAGATAGGTATACCAAGCTCTTGAAAAAAACTTGCTGCAGTGGATTTCCCACTTCCAATACCTCCTGTTAACCCTACAACCATCTCTTAATTTACAACAATAAATTTAATCTGCTTAGTCTCTAAACGTACGTTACGCACATTATCCGGTTGCCTTGAAACAGTTAAAAGGATAAACTCCTCATCGTTATTTCTAGTAGAAAAATCTGCGATTACCTCAAAATCTGTAGGGAGTATCGCATCGTATTCTTCTAAACTTGCAACAAAAAATAGCGTCACCTCTTGCGGAAAAATCTTTATGGCATCTTCGTGCGCTCCTTTAACTGTAACCGGCAAAGAAAATGAACCTTCGGTATATTTTGCTACTTCTTGCACATAAGCATAAGACTTGTGAGATAACTTTACGTTTTTATAAATCGCAAGTGTATCTGGTTCAAGTGTTAAACGCACGGTATTTGTAATGGCTTGAGCACGTTGTCGTTTTGTTTTAATAGTATTTATCTCTTCTAAAACCCCTAAAGGTCCAACTATAGTTACACTATCAGGTTCCATTGCGGCAGCTTTGTACGAATCAAAACCACTTTCATAATCAATAATCACATCTGCAATAACGGGGACTCGCTTAGAAGCCATTTTATCTACGGCCACAGTAATAGAAGATGTTTTAAAAGCGGAAAAATTCTGGGCTCCAGGTACTGCCTTGCTTAATATCTCGGTACTTCCAGCCGTATTAAAGGTAAATGTATTGCTCGATATAGAATCTAAAGAAGAGAAATCTATCTTGAGTTCTTGGCGCCTCAAAGAATTCATTAGCAATGAAAAACCACTAAGTTGTGCCTTAAAAATCACTTCTTCTGGCCTAATCTCATTTACTGTTTTATCAAGGGGTATATTGGTTATCTCAATGGGAACAGTATACATTTTTGTATACTCTTTAGATAGTTTTATCAAAACGGCAACCACAGAGGTAAGTAGCAGAAAAAAAAGAAATCCTCTAGCATCTGATGATCTGAAAAAAGTTCGGCGTTTATGCTCCATTACTATCTTTTTCTTAACTCAATTTACTTAAAAAATAATTTAGGGAATCGCTTTCGCGGAAGCTTTCCTAACCAACCCACCGCAACTGTCGATTTTAAAAAGCCTGTACCATATCCATAAAATTGGATATACATGGCAAAAACAGATAACAATCCAACAATTATACTTCTATTCAAGAAACTTGAATGTAGAAATAAAGTTAAAGAGTACAGCAAAAAAATAACAAGAAAAAAAGTATATCCTAAAAGTGAGCTTATAATACTCACTAGTAATCCTAAAATAAACACAGTAGGAAACCAGTAGGTAAGCCGTCCAGAATTAGGGTGCCACTTGTTTAAAATAGGACGTACTAATCCAAATTTATGAACCTGAGTATAAAATTTAGACCACGATATACGACGCTTGTGATACACAAAAACCTGGGGTAGCAACCGTGTTTTAAAACCTAAATTCCATAATCTAAGTACTAAGTCTGGATC
>CAZXMY010000010.1:0-19342 GCA_964641325.1 uncultured Flavobacteriaceae bacterium
GTGCCTCCCCATATTTTTTCTTTTAATATAGGCTCGAATTTAATTGGATACGCTTTCATTTGACTTGTGTTTTTATGTTGGAAAAATAATTATGCTGCAATGGCTAATTCAGGAGAAGCAGTCTCTATATTGAAATCTGCCACGGCAGCCGTATGTGTGATGCTAAAAAATGAAAATACATTATAGTTTAACCAGATATGAGCCAATCGCATTGGGATTTCCAGCGCATCTTTAGCATCAAGTTTTGAATCGTCTACGTGAACCCATCTCATTAAAGGTTGCTCTACGATACATTGCATAGTCTGCTCCTTACCCAAAGCCTTTTTCAATCGTAGAAAAATCTCTACATCAAAAAGCCACTTGCTCAAAAAAGCTTCTTGATAAACTACAGGCACGACGCTTTTCTTAAACACTTTAGCCCCACATTGGGTATCCCTAATAGGTAACCCCAGAATAAAATGGATAAACTGTTTGATGGTATTTGATAATAAGCATCTCAAAAAATTACGCTTAATAGTACCACAATCTCCCCTATTCCTTGATCCAAAAACTACCATTTTATCATCTCTTTCGAGCGTTTTTACTAAATCTTTAAAATCTCTAAAATCGGTAGACAAGTCTGCGTCTATAAATCCAATATTAGAGATATCCTCAAGGTTATAAAGAAATCGTGCGCCAGCTCTAACCGCTGTTGCCTTACCAGAATTCTTTTTTACATCTACTATACTTATCCGTTTAGGTACAGCTCGCTTCATCGCTTGTAATACATTTAACGTATCGTCCTTACTGCCATCATTTACAAAACATAAATGGTAGTCAGAATGGTCTTTAATAAAGTTCACAAAAGCATCCTGATCGAGTCTTTTCTCTTCGTTGTAGCAAGGGATTATTATTCCTGTTTTCATTGTTTCAATTTTTAAATTAATACTTAATGACAGGACAAACATATTCCCAACAGGCAGCTAGAAAGTCTGTTTTTCGACGAATAGACCATAGCTTTCGACCAGTTCCATTTGTCTAAGGATGTACCATTTATCGAATGAAGTATCTTTACCTTGTTAGATTAAAGGGCGAGATTTTAAATCCCATTATGCCATCAAAAACAAATAAATACCTAGTATCAGCTATCCTCTTGGGAATGATTTTCCATGGAGCTTCTATGTTTTTTACATTAGAAAAAACATATGATGCGCTTATCCATGTGTTTTTTGCAAATCACTATGCCACTAGCTGGTTTGAACCGTGGAACTATAGCTGGTACACCGGTTTTACTGTGATGGGATATCCTCCTTTAGTTCATCAGACGATAGGCGCGTTTTCTTATATAGGCGGTCTTAAATTTGGAATGTTTGCGGTAGCACTTATAGGAGTACTCCTATTTATTACAGGCGTGTATCGCTTTACTCAAGTGCTTATCCCAAACAAAAAAGTGGCCGGCTATGCGGCTATCCTAGCCGTCTTCTCCTCTTCCTTTATAGAAACCCTTCATATTTTTGGCCAGTTACCCAGTATCATAGGCATCTCTGTATTAATGCACGCGCTTCCAGAAATATATCTCTGGACGAAGACAGGTCTAAAAAGCCATCTTTTTAAGGCACTTGCACTTCTAGCAGTAACGGTTACTTCTCATCATGTAACACCTATTTTTGGGATGGTATTTTTCATTTTTCCGCTGTTAGGAATGGTAGTGATGGATGCTGCCCGGGAAAAGGTTAAAACGAATAGAGAGGCAACTATTTTTACTTTACCGCTTCGCTCTCCCGATGGTCGTGAATCTCGCAGGCTCAATTTCGCGAAAGCGCTATACGCACA
This sequence comes from uncultured Flavobacteriaceae bacterium, assembly GCA_964641325.1. Lineage (GTDB taxonomy): Bacteria > Bacteroidota > Bacteroidia > Flavobacteriales > Flavobacteriaceae > Dokdonia. The sequence goes on from CAZXMY010000010.1 coordinate 1,813, forward strand.
CCTCAAACGTATCATTATATTTGGGGCTTGCTCACTAGTACTTATTATAGGTTGCATTCTTCCGTATTGGATTAACACCAAAAACAACCCGATTACACAAGTGCCCATACCTCACGGATCACGGGATAACTTTCTGGAAATTACCTCATCAGGCCTCGTGTTTTTTGTAATTCCTTGGGGAATTTTGCTGTTCCTTTTACCTTATTTCTTTTACAGATATTTTAGCAAACGACTATTGTTTTTTGGAATCTCATTTACCCTACTATTTGTTTTAGGAACAGGCGGCACTACTCCTATTCCGCTTAAAATACTGGGCGAAAATGCTTTTAATATTCTCACACTAGACCGTTTTACTTTATGGGCATCTGTTATGGCATTACCTGTTTTTGGAGAGTTTTGTTACCGCTTTGTAGAAGGCGATTATAAAACGTACTTACAATCAAAATGGGGTGCCATTGCGCATAGACTATCTGGTGGATTTCTCGTAATACTTTTTATAGGCATTGCCCTGTTTACCATGACTCTCGGGAAGTTTAGACCTAGCCAGCCAGACCCTATAAAAATGACCCCTATCGTTAATTTTTTAAATGAAGACGAGCATTATAAATGGCGATATTTGCCCTTAGGTTTTGGGGATCAGATGGCTTGGCTTTCGGCACAAACAAAGGCTACTACCGTAGATGGCGATTATCACTCTGCAAGACGACTGCCAGAACTTAACACACGCGCTGTAGAACGACTAGAAAACTCTAAGTATAGAGGAATAGAAGGCATTGGATCACTCCAACAATTTCTTACAGTACCCGAAAAATACAATCTTAAATATGTCTTTTCTAATGATAAATTTTATGACCCATTGCTCTACTTCACAGGATGGCATAGGCTAAGTTTATTAGAAAATGGCATTATGGTTTGGGAAAAGGCAGGCATAGCTCCTTTACCAAGTGTATTACCTAAAGAGGAGGTCTCGTTACACCTGAAACTTATGTGGGGTATTATCCCTTTTGCTACTGCAATCATTGCTTTTTTACTACAATTAAAGGCCTTGTGGAAAAGGTCTTTTGTAAGAAATAATACGCTGCCTGTTTACTTCAATTTTAAGCAAGTGTATACAAAAGCACCGGGTATCTTGTACCATAGTTCTATGCTTTGGATCGCGATCTTAATACTGCTCATCTCTTGGAGTGGATACCTTTTTTACATTAAAAATACGGCACAGCTATCACCAGATAATGTCGTGCAAGCCTATTATGATGCGATAGATTTTAAAGAATTTGAGCGCGCTCACTCTTACTTAGATCCGGTTAGTGATAAGACTTTATCCCAGTTTATGCTGGAAGTATCTGTGTCTGATGGCCTTCTTAGTTCCTATGCAAAACTAGATAGCCTCGCTATTATAACTACACCCAAATCAGATACCACTGCACAAGCCTTGGTAGATGCAAAATGGGTAACTCCGCTTAAAGAAATTACTACTCAAGATCAGCTTTTACTTATTAAACGCGAAGGCAAATGGCATATTAAGCCACAACAAGTAGACCCAGATATACCACCAGAACAGTTATTAATACAAAGTGGTACAACTTATTACAATCACGGCAAAAGAGCGATAACTTCTGAGCAAACCTTTCACGAAGATATATTAAAACAACCTGTGGTAGAAGTACTCTCTGCAAGACTCGTACAACTAGATAGCAGCTATGGGATTGTTGGCACTATCCAGAATGTAGATAATGTGCCTGCAGATATTTCGGTTACGGGAGCATTGTACGATCAGGATAATAATGAACTCGCGCGCTTTAATGCCAAGGATGTTGTAAAACATAAGCTACTTCCTAAAGAAATAACACCGTATCGCATCAATTTTGAAGGCATTGCTTGGCAGCGTACGAGCCAAGAAAAACCAGCAACCTTCAATCCCAATCTATTTATAGATATTGACCTAACAGAAACACCTGTTAATTTTGAAGTTCAAGTAGAGGCCAATGTTGCTACTACAGATTTATATCAGGCAGTAGCCGTCTCAAATGTTACTCAAGAAAAAGAGCTTTTAAAGGGTTTCCTATTTAATCCCAGTATGGAAGAAGCTACTATTCCTCAATTACTGATTAGCTATTATAATCAAGACAAAGAACTCTTGTGGGTCGAGTCAAAATATATAGATGAAAGTGTGCGACAACAGCGCAAAAGACCTTTTTCAGAATCGTTATACAGCAACACATTACCCATTGAAATTAAATCTGGATTGCGCACTACCTCAGTAAATGGATTACCTAATCAAAGTATTTCTAATAAAGTGGTACCCGAACGCAATGATGCAGGAATTAATGAGCATTTTATTGCTATACATAATATGTTATATAGCTATATTACAATTAAAGTTAATAACTACGTAGGAAACCCCAACTAATGAAGATAACGAAATACATAATTGCTTTAGGATGCATCAGTATACTACTGATGACTACTCTTTTGCAATCGTTTTATATGCCGCAGGAGAAACAAGCAATATCTAATGCTTCATTCCGTATTGAAAAAATAGTAGATACTCTTGCCAGTGCCGAGCCAAGAGTTGTGCGTTTTAGCACTTATGATTCTGTGCAAAAAGCTAATCTTCAACTTGTCTTATCAAGCACGTACGGCACGATTGCCCTCTCACCAGAAACCACCTCTTGGGATTATTATTTTAGCATTCCTGCTGCTTTTAATAAAAACGCAGGAACAGTATCCTACATTCTCACACAAGACCAAAAAACCGTACAAGAAGGCAGCTATCAAATCTTAGCAGACACCACAAAATTGGGAACTCTAGAAATCCATCTCGGCCCACGAAGTATTGTGGCCAATGAACGTGATTATACGATGCTGGTCAGTATTCCAACTGACACCTTAGACAATATGCTTCCTGACGGCACCCTTGTTGAGCTTAAGAGTCATTATAAAAATACAACTACAGCTAGTTCTCACACATTAAGTTCGGGAATTGCCTGGAAACGTATTTCCGCTCCTTTACAATCCGGAAGAATGAGCACGGCAAGCTCCCTCAAAACCGCGTCTTCTAGAGAACTTGTTGTAGACATTTTTCCAGATGTGGCTCAGGATTTTTCGATTACGGCATCTAGCCATCACAACTATGCAGATGGCAATGAACTCATCACTTTCGAGACTTCGCAAATTAAAGATGCTCACGGCAATATTATGACAGACGGCACGCTCATTACTTTTTACATAAAAAGCAACCTTGGCGATTATTGGCAGACGCAAGCAATTACGGTAAATGGGTACGCTTTCGCGAAAGCGTTACATCCACAATCCCCTTCACACTGGAAGATTACAGCAGCCATAACGGGCATTGCTCAGAGTAAAGAAATAGCTTTTACATTTGAATCCATAATCGAGCAAATACCCATTACAATCACTACTTCAAGAAGCATCACAGTTGGACCTCTTACGAGTTATCTAGGTCAATGGGTACAGGAAGGAATAGAAGTTTCACTCGAAATAGATGGCGTAATTTATACCCAACAAACGAAAAAAGGTACCGTTACATTTTACTTGAAACCAGAGAATCATCCCTCTGGAGCATACTCAATTATAATTAGGACATTAGGCATAGAAAACGCCCAAAAACTTGTATTAGATTGAAACGAAATAAGACGCTATATCGCATTCTGATTCTGTCTGGGTTTATCCTTATAAACGCGGGTAATCTCTATGGTATAAGTCAAGTGATTGCTTATCTAAATTCTGGTGCTGATCGATCTAAAATGTTGCATCTTAAAAATGACCGCACTCGTTCGTATAAACCAGAAGTCCACTGGGAGTCAATAGAAAACCCTGGTCGTCCTATGGAAGCGGCTACTCAAAAAGCGATAGAAGAAGATTATCTTGATGCTTGGTATGTAAAAAACAATGCCTTTTTTACGGGAGATGACACCGGAATTTTTGATCACTATACGGCTAGTGCCAGAACAAAAATAGGGGATTTACTAGCGGTAAATAAAGAGCAAAACACGACTATTGAAGCAACTACGATTGCTCATCATCTCAGTCTAGAATTTTACAGCGCAGATGGAACACTTGCAGTACTTACCGATCGCGGTGTACAAGGTGTAGAACGCGTTTTTAAAAATGATAAATTTATTTTAGAACGCCATTTTAATGATGATTACAAAATAATCTTGTTGCTAGAAGATGGCTTCTGGAGAATACGACATTTTGAAAAAATAGCGAATACTACTCATACGCCGTCGTATACTCCTGTGTCATTAGACACTGCACTATTAGAAGGCATTAATTACTATCCACAAATGAGCCCTTGGGATACCTTTGGGGAGAAGTTTAGTAGCGACACACTTTCTAAAGATTTTAAAATAGTTAAAGACCTTAGACTTAATAGTGTGCGCATATTTGTGGGCTACGAAGATTTTGGAAAGGGAGAAGTTTCTAAACTAAAATTAACTAGACTCAAGACTTTATTGAATGAAGCGCATAGCAATAATCTTCAGGTAGTGGTTACCCTTTTTGATTTTTATGGGAACTACCATATGGAAGATTGGACGCTTACAAATGCTCATCTAAAGTCTATTGTAAAGGCTATTAAAGATCACCCAGCACTACTTGCTTGGGATCTAAAAAATGAACCAGATCTTGATTTTGACAATCGAGGAGAACGAGAGGTGCTTTCTTGGCTTACACACAGCATAAACTATTTAAAGGAAATGGACCCTATGCATCCAATTACGATAGGATGGTCATCTCCAGAAAAAGCGTTACTTCTCGAGAATAAGGTAGACATTGTATCCTATCATTATTATCGCGATCTAGAGGACTTCGCAACTGCGCACGCAACCCTTACAAATGCAACCTCAAAACCCGTAGTTCTTCAAGAATTTGGAATGTCTAGTTATCGTGGTCTGTGGAGTCCGTTTGGGAATAGCAAGAAAGACCAAGCAGATTATTATGCTGAGTTTTTTAAAACACAAAAGAGAGACAGTATACACTATCTCTCTTGGACACTCTTCGATTTTAGGGGCATACCGAATCGTGTGGCGGGGCATTTACCTTGGCGTAAGAATAAACAGGCTTGTTTTGGTATTATAGATAAGCTTGGGGTGAAAGTCGATGCCTATTCAATCATTAAACACAGGTAGGTTAAGCCGCTATTTGAAATTCCTCTTTATGTGTTAGTGGTCGTTCTGCAAAAACATTGAGATACATTTCAGTAATTCTGCTCATAGGCAAAGCGGTTGCTGCTTGATAATTGGATTTCGCGAGTTGATTTCTATACAACTCGTTAGTCACAAGTTTCTCTATGGCTAGAGCAAGACTATTTATACTTATTGGATTAAAGAATTCTCCTTTATATCCTTCTTCTCTTACGAGAATACTTAAGTCTCCAAGATCAGGCATCACAACAGCTTTTCCATAACTTCCTGCTTGATGCAGCACACCCGAACTTCCCGTTGTAGATGTATAAGGAAATACTACCATAGCACTTTCAGAAAAAATAACAGGCACATCTTCTTCTTCTACATAACCCGTAAAAGTAAGATTGGGTATGGTTTCATATTGATTTTTTACCGTCGCGAGATAACCAGGAGTATTCGGGCTATCAGTTCCTGCAATAACGATTTCTAATTCACGACCTGTTTTTTGTCGCACTTGCTGCACCGCTTCAATGAGTATTTCTACTTTTTTGTAGGTTCCAAATTTCCCGAAAGTCATAATCTTCAGAGGTCCTTCAGGCAGCTCATACGATGGCTCTTCTGGAATTTCAAAAGTCCCGTGAGGAATGAGGACGCAGTTTTTTGCCTTGTACTTTTCTTCAAGTATCGCAACATATTTACTTATGGTAAGTGCTACAGTGTCTGCTTGAAGTAAGACTTTGGTAAGCATTTCTCCAATAAGACTAAAGGCTTTTGCCTTTATTTTATTTGTTGTGAATCCTGCACTACTCAAATCTACCGTTTCCATAATATTATGTAGTAATACAATGGTTTTTACATTCATTAATTTTGAAATCCAAGGAGAGAAAAGACCCAAAGCTGCTGGCACCTTTTTGTCTCCAAATTTCATAAACTGCAGGTTATACAAAACTGCCTCTGGCTTCGTGTTTTTTATGGCTTTTGCTATTGAAAACACATTCGTCAAACTATTGAATTTCCAGCACTGCCTTACGCTTATCTTACAGCCATCTTCTTCAAAACTAATATCTGCTTCTTGGGGTGTAACATCAGTAAGGAGGACAATTTCAGAGACTTCTTGATGTTGTCTAAAATGCTTTACCAAATGGTATGCATATTCGTTTAAAGTTACCCTGCTCGGTGGATATGCCGTTACGATTGCTAGTTTCATTTTTAGTTTTTTTAGATGGAAAATAGAGTAGTTATTAAGCCGCAGCTTGATAAAAGTTGGCCGGGTCGTTAAGTTGTTCATATAGTTTTGCAACCGCTGGACCAGGATAACTGAAGTAATCTAGTGTTTGTTCATCACTTAGATTGCTTTTTAAATTCTCCAGGATGGCATACAATCTTTCTCTTCCTTTTTTTACTTCGCAGAGATTGATAATTATTGAATCTTCGATGCGTAATAATGCTTTGAAATAGTCTTTTACTTCTCTTTCCTGAGATGCTATTACATTTCCTTTGATGCAAATCACTCCGTAAATGTTATTAATCTTAAGTGCCATAATGATATCTTTTTTAAATAGTTATGTTTCTTTGATAGTTCAAATTTGCAATTTTGCTTTCGCGAAAGCGGTCTCAAAACGATTGATCGACAATTACTGTAGACGAATGGTAATTTTCTTTCGATTATGCTCTTTTGCTGCTACGCTGCGTGAGGAAAAAATAAGCGACTTGAGCTAGCAGTAAGGTTCCCATAGCAATCATTTGAACGATCACTACTTGGAACAGACTATTGTGAAAGCCCATAATCAAAACCACTTGTAATAGCCCAAAGACGGCAGCGATTACAATAGGCTTGTAATGATTAAGGGACAAGTAGTAATAGGCAAAAATATTAGAGAGTGCGAAAAAAGAGGTGGCTAAGGCATACCAACCCAATAACGGAGCAATAGCTATATACTGCTCTCCAAATAGCAGCTGCACCGCAACAGTAGGAAACAAAAATGTAAAGGCCACAATCGCACTCGCAAGTACAGTGATATATCCTACATATTGTAGTAAGACAGGGACCGAGTTCTTGCCTTCTTTTCGCATAGAAACTACCGTGGGTAAGAGTAACATCACAAACATCCAGGTGACAAAGTAAACCACTCTTCCTATAAGTGCGAGCGAGGCGTATAATCCTGCATCGTGTAATGGAAAATAATGTTTTACTAAAAGGATATCACTATTGTTACATATAATTTGGGTAAGTTCATAGCACGCCGTAAGGACAAAAAACTGTACTATAATTTTGTTTTCTTTACGGTTGAGTACCTTTTGGGATACGCCTTTGATTCTTATTTTTTTGAAAGGGAATACTCCCGCAATAAATGAAATAGCAATAGCACTAGACACTGCAATCGAAGAGGTAATATTAAACACCAGCAGTAGGGCAAAAGTGAGTGCTAGTCTGCACAGCATTTCTAATTGATAGGTTATAGATAGTTGTATAAAGGCTTTTTCTCCTTGTAAGCGTCCGCGATTTACGCTCATTATAAAATAAATGGGTACAGCCAATCCAAAAATGGTAAACATAACCGAAGATTCTGTTTGGAATATTTTCTGTAATTGTGTTGCAAAAACGACAATAGCCGCTCCTAATACGACACCAAAACGCGACGCCTGCGTATAGACTCGATTAATAAAAGTGCCCTGTTTTTTATCATCAAACTCTGTGGTGAACTTAGCCACTGCAAGCTGAAAAGTCATTGCAACAAAAGATAATACCAGCATAAGCGTGATTAGTATAGCGGCATCTGCAAAAGCATCAGGACCTAATACGCGTCCTAAAGCTAGGTTGTATAGATAGTTTCCTCCGTTTACCACAAAAGCACTCACCATAAATACTTGTTCTGGCGTAAGAGCTCGTCTTATTTTTTGTTGGATTGCAATCATTACTATTAATTAGCACGCAATTGTATGACAGGCTTGTCTACCTTTTTGTATGCCACACTAAGTGTTTGTCTAGGTATTAAATCATACTTGCTATGTACAATTCTCAAGGTGTTTGTGTTGTTAATTACGGTAAGTCCCATAGTCTTGTTATTTTAATTATGGTACAAATATGCGAGCAATAGCAGGGGCTATTGGTCAAAATTCGACCAAAAGGATTTTACTGTAGATGAGTGGTGGTTATTATTCTATGAGCTTTTTCTATATTGAGTTTGGGCTGTTGAATTGGCAATCCTTTTCTATGCGTAGTACATCTCCTCCCAGCCTCCTCTTCGAAGAGGAGGAGCAAAAATCAATGCTTCAATACACATTCTTTTTTATATAGTAGCAAAAAGCCTCTCTTTGCAAGAGGAGTTGGGGAGATATCGGCGTACTGCTATGTAAACTTGTCTATATTTTGATTACATTTAGAAAAAGACCTTTCGTGAATACAATAATCCCATATCGGATAGACCTCAAACTAAAGGCTCGCGAACTACGAAAAAATATGACTCTTGCCGAAAAAGAATTATGGGGTCACATTAGACGCAAGTCCCTTGGTTTAGAGTTTCATAGGCAAGTTCCTATGCTCGATTATATTGTTGATTTCTATTGCCACGAAATAGGACTCGCCATAGAGGTTGATGGCGAATATCACGATAACCAAATTCTCAAAGATGCTCATAGGCAAGGACGATTAGAAAAACGAGGTGTTCACTTTTTAAGATTTAAAAACAAAGAAGTTTTAAGTGATATAGATAGTGTTTTAAAAGCTATTGCTGAGCGGATTGAGGAATCCTCGTGATTCTTTCTTGTAACAATATCCTTTTCTGTGCGTAGTACATCTCCTCCCAGCTTTTTCTTCCAAGAGGAGGAGCAAAAAATCAATGCTTCAATACACATTCTTTTTTATATAGTAGCAAAAAGCCTCTCTTTTCAAGAGGAGTTGGGGAGATATCGGCGTACTGTTTTTTACCCTCAATACATCTCAATATTACCCTACAATTTATTCAAGCTCCATCAATCGACCAGAAGTATAGATGAGTTGCAATTATCCTAGGATTGAAACTACTACTTCCAAGTATAACTTGCCCTTGTAAAACAATCACAATGAGAACACTTGTAATACTATGCGTCTTTTTAATAGGTAGTCTAACGCACGGACAAGATATGTCTGCAGGATTTACCTTATTAGAAACGGGAAAGTATCAAGAGGCCCAAGCCTTTTTTGAGAATATCCTGGAGAGCGCTCCAGATAATAAAACCGCAAGACTTTGTTACGGACGCGCGGTAGGATTGAGTGGCGACAGCACTGCTGCCAGAACACACTTTAGCTCTTTAAAAACCGACTTTCCTCAGGATTATGAGGTAGCGCTCAATTATGCCGAATCCTTATTATGGGACAACGACTTTACACAAGCTAAAACGGTATACCAAACGCTTATTGCCCAAGACAGTACTAGTTTTTCGGCCTTATTAGGGTATGCCAATACCCTTTCTAATCTTAAAGAATATGATACCGCCCTTACATATGTAACCAAAGCCCTTAACCAACAACCTGCTAATGCCAATGCGCTCATCTCCAAAAAATATATGATACTTGGTAAAGCAGATATGCTCTCTAAAAAATTTCAACATGATGATGCGGTAACTTGGTTACGCACTGCTTTGCAAACCACACCGCAAGATGTCCAACTCATTAGCGCGCTGGCAAACACCTATATCGTACAGCGAGCATACGACAGTGCCTTTGAGCAGTATACTACACTTACAGATACACTTAGCTCACGTGTGGGTATGTCTCTGGTAGCGCATTTACAAAAGAAGGATAAAAAGGCATTGGAATATGCAGCGGAAGCTCTCGCTTTCGCGCAAGCAAAAAAAATAGACAGTACACAATTGTTCACAGGTAGCGAACGCTACATCCAAGCCCTTATCTGGAATGGCAACTACCGGAAAGCAAGAACTGCCATTGCCAGCCTAACGACCACATATCCCACAAACAATCGTGTGGCGGTACTAGAAGCTACCTTAGGAATGTACACAGGAAGCTTCTCAAAAAGTATTGCTGTTTATCAAGCGATGCTAGAAAAAGACAGCACTTCATTTGATGGCAATCTAGGTATCGCAAATGCATATCGCGCACAAGGCAATCTTGATATGGCAAGCGCTTTCGCGAAAAAAACTCTTGACTTCTATCCCAATCAAAAGGATGCTACCGCACTACTCCAAACCATAAAAAACAGCTTATCTCCTACTATAGAGGCGCGCGCTTCTTACACCAAAGATAATGGCGATAATGAAGCCTATGCCGCAGGAGCCACGGCAACGCTCCCATTTTCTGATCGGTTTAAAACTATTTTCTCATATACCTACAGGGAAACCGAAAATAAGACAAGCCAAAATATGGCCTACAATACCAACGCATCTTTTGGAGCACATTACCGTGTACATAACAACACTTGGGTAGAAGGCACACTAGGTTTTGTAAAAGCAAATGCTAGTGCTAATGACTTTACAGATGTTAATGGTAGTGTGTTTATCAAGTCTAGACCGCTACCCTTACAATATCTAGAAGTAGGGTATAGCCGCAACTTGCAGGACTTTAATGCAGCGCTAATAGACGAAAAAATATTTATGAATAACTATATCCTCAATTACAATATGGGCACTAATATTAATCTAGCTTGGTATACAGGACTGATGCACACCCAACAAACCGATGGCAATAGCCGTAACCTGCTATTTAGTTCGCTGTACTATACATTTACAAAAAGTCCAGCGCTTAAAGGAGGTATTAATTACCAATACCTGGGCTTTGCAAACCAAGTACCTATCTTATATTTTAGCCCCTCAAAATACCAAGCGGCTGAGTTATTTGTAGACTTTAGCGGTACTGCAGGAAAATGGAGTTATGCAGCAAACGCTGCTGGCGGTTTACAACAAGTAGAAGATGACAAAGCCACCACTCTCTTTCGCTTAGAAGGAAAACTCAACTATACGTTTTCTAACCGCCTTCAAGCAGGTGCCTATGGCAAGTATAGCAATATCGCCGCTGCTACGGCTGCTGGCTTTGAGTTTATAGAAGTTGGGGTACGAGTTTTGGGGAGGTTTTAGGGCAAGATTAGATGATATGAACTTTAGTCATTACTCTTTTTTATCGCAAATTGCGATTTGCAATAGCGCTGCTGTCTTACACTATATTTTTAGACCGCTTCGTTTAAATACTCACTAAATTAGGGTTGCAATAACACTTTACACGACGCTATTACTTTCACCTCTGCTACTGGGTTTGAGAATATGAAATTTAGATGCGGTTTCTGAATAAACTCGAATAATCAGTAAAATAAGCAAGCCCTTTTATTCTAAATATGCCCTATCAAATAGATTTTTTAATAATTCTTTATCACTGGAAGTCAATTTTTCCATTTCTAAAATTGAATTAATAACCGAAGGCAACGTTTCAAATAAATCTTTTAGCGCCGAATTACTTTTAGTTACTAGTTCATAAAAACTCGCGCCATCTATCTTTCTAATTTGTTCATTTATAGGTTTTCTTGTGCCTGTAGTTTTATCAGATGGAGTAAAAGGTAAATTATATCTTCTTGCCTTTTTTGGAATAATAGTAACAAAGTAAGCTGTATATCCATTGTAAACACTAGACTTAGGCATTACTTCTCCTGCCAAATTATCATAAACATCTTTTAAATTACCGCCCGTCACTGTATTATGCTTATTCTTAACTTCGGCAATTATTTTATTCGAGGTGGATTTCAAATCAACTATGTTTCCTAATCCTAAATTGTCCCAGCCAGCTACGCAACCCAGAATGTTTTGATGAAACTCCCCAACGTGGTTTTGCAAAGTTTTTTGTGCTTGTCGCGTTTTTTCATTTTTTAACCACTCTTGACTTGTAAGATCAAATCCTCCCATTTGGAATGAAGCCGAAAAAGGATCAATTACATTTTTGTATAATTTCGATTCATTATCACTAGCCTCCATTGCTTTTTTTGCAACTATCAACAACTTTCCAACTGAAGCTTTTAAATCCTTATCACTAATCCATTCAAGAAATGCCATAGACATATTTTTGAAGCAATCTAAGAAAAAGAAAAGACTTAGTTTAAGAAAAAGTAATATTCTCCATTGATAGGTCATTCGACTTTAATATCGCCCTGTCGTTATTAGCATAAACTTTATTCAGAAAACTGATTAAACTAAAGCCTATTTCCTTACCTAAGTTGACCGGCACAGCATTACCTATTTGTTTATACCTTTGAGAAATACTACCTGCAAATTTCCATTCATCTGGAAAAGTTTGAATTCTCGCATACTCTCTAACAGTAAAAGGTCTCGTTTCATCGGGATGACAACGTTCAGTTTGTTTTTGGGCTGGACTGCAAGTTAAAGTAAGACTTGGTTCATCCCAACCAATTCTTCGTGCCATTCCAGTTTTGCCTCCTCCTAGAAAAAAGCTTTTGCCCATATACGATTTTTGTAAATCTAAAGGCAAATCTCTCCAATATCCTTTGGGAGGCACAAGATCAAGAACTTTTTTCTTATGCTCTGGATATTTCGAACCTTCAGATATTGGAACATCCGTATTATACAATTCACCCTTTTTCAACGCATCAGAGAGGTTATATATTCTATTATTTTGCAACGGATACTCATAGTCAACCTTGATATCTTTCCTAACACCAACAAGTATTAATCGCTCTCTCTTTTGGGGTACATTGAAATAAATTGCCTTTAGAACTTTAACAGGCATAACTCGGTAGCCTATTTCATCCAAAATGGATATCATTCCTTGCAAGGTTTTTCCTTTATCGTGACTTAAGAGTCCCCGAACATTCTCTCCAACACAAATAATAGGGTTGACTTCTTGAACAACTCTTGCAAATTCGTAGAAAAGAGTTCCTCTAGCGTCTTCTAAACCAAGCTTTTTTCCGGCATAGCTAAATGCCTGACATGGAAATCCTCCAGTTACAATATGAGCCTTATTTCTATAGTTCTCAAAAGAAAAAGATTTAATATCGCCTTCTAAAACATTCCAATTAGGTCTATTACTTCTTAAGGTTTGACAAGCCCATTTATCAATTTCATTTAATCCTATACAATTGATTCCTGATTTTTCTAATCCAATTGCCAAACCTCCTGCTCCAGCAAATAATTCCAGAACATTGTATTTGTTCTCAGGAATCGATTTATTGTCGACACCGCGAACAACTTCCTTATTCTCAAATAAATCCAACAATGACTGAACCTGCTCTTTTCTATATACTCTATAATTACTTATTGGTTCTCTGACTGCATCAAATCTTCCTTCTCGATCCCATCTGCGCAGAGTTTCTTTACTTTTACCTAATATCTTCGCGGCTTCAGCTAGCGAATAATAATTTTTTATAACCATATTATTCAACATTACACAATGGTTACAATAATAAACAAATATTTTCTCTGCAAAAAACATTTTACTGTTTATTCTTTAATAATTTTTACCACCAAAAAAACCACCACTCTCCCAAGTGATGGCCTTTCCTTCCAACTAAAAAAAACTACTATTGCTTTATAAACTTTCCGGTATAGGCGTGGGTATTATCTGTAAGGGTGTAGGAGTATATCCCTGGTGCGAGTTGCCTCGAGTGATATTGTACAGTCGCGTTTCCTAAAGCCTCCAATAATTGCTGGTCTACTATGCGACCTAGCATATCTACCACTGTTATTTGCACGGTCTGCATAGGCATAGGCAGTTGTAGGGTTGTACTGCTAGAAAAGGGATTCGGGTAGTTTTGTACACTAGCTGCTTGTGGTAAAGTTGCCGTATCTACATCCAGAGTTTCTTGGGTTGTAAAACGCGCTTCTTCCAGGTTCATTTCTTTAGTCTGCATACTGCCATCTTCTGAGACCATCGTAAATACAACGGTCACTATATCTTCCAGTTGCGCCTCTTCTATAGAGACCATATATTCTTCTAAAGTATCTGTAAGTTCTATAGCAGTGCTGTACTGTTCTTCCCAAGTCGCTATACTTTCTCTCACAAAAGTAATTTCTAGCTCACCTGTACCACTTGCAGCAAACTTAAAACTGTTATAATCTGTTACATCCACGGGCATAAAACGAGGCGTAAGGGCACGATATACGCCTACATAGGTATCTGTATTGGCTTCTAGATGCACATTACGAGCAACAGGGAGTTCATTCTCTTCATATGAGGTGTTATTTTCTGTAATCTCATAGGCATCTATGGTCGTATTGGGTTGGCTATCATCTACGCCCCAAGGTCCGTCAGATAAAAAGAGATCATCTGCTATATTCAGGCCATCGCCTATTCTAAAACCAATATCAAATAAAGGTCCTACAGCAATCTCCTGATACGAAATATAATTGCCGTTCAAGTTAAGTGTGGTGCTCATCGTTTCGGTAGTACTGGTTTCGGTAGTTCTTAGACCTGCGTCAAAGGTGATTTCTTGCGTCTGATTGGTATTCATAATCACCAGATCCAACTCACCATTATAATAGGTTCCTTTTTTAACAAAAACCGTTGGTGGTGGTGATAACTCATAAGCGGTTATTGGTTTTTCTACATCTAGCAAAGCCAATACTTCTTGTGCTAAGAGATATAAATCGTCTACTGAGTTTGCCCATATCTGAAAATTGTAATAGGTCGCTTCAGCTTCATAGGCATCTAAATTCCAATGGCTATCTATACGGAAATTCGTCTCGTCTTCGGATATTTTCGCTGAAAGGCTTAATACAAATTCTGGACTTCCATCTGTATTTTTTATCAAAGCTCTTATAAATTGATGTTCTTCTATCATTATTGTAGAGACTGCCAGTAACTCTGCTCCCAATAATCGATCACAGATATATTTTGTGTGCTCATACACTCCGTTTTCTGTTTTTAAAGCGAGTAAGGAGGCTACGGTATTTTCATTGCGCACATAATCTACTCCCAAAACTTCTGTGGCATTCGTAATGTTTACGAGATCTTCTGGGGTGGCATTGATCACCTCATCTTCACCTATAATTTCCAGTGGTATAAAATCTTCTAAAGTGATCGTATTATTAGCATTGCGTTGTGCGTAATTTGATGTCTTTGAGACACGCGGTGCTGTCGCTCTATTAAAACGATAATTACTTTTTGCACGCTTATAATTACGCTGGTTAATGGCTTGAGACAATCTATTATTACTTTCTAAACCGCCATCATTTGCGCTTTCAGCTTCTGGATCTATAACATCACAATCCCCATATCCTGAGCACGAAGGATCTTCACAATCTATAAGTCCGTCGCCATCATCATCAATGCCATTGTCACAAATTTCTTGAGGTACTGGAGCTGTAGGACAACGTGCGCCATCATTACTAGCGCTGGAAGGTCCAAAGGCAAAGAGATTAGAATCTATACTATTAACACCATCTAAGTCTTGCACATTTTGTATCGCGTAGATTGTTCCTGTCTGGTTGGACGATACATAAAATCGTCCGGTTACATCAAAATATACCGCACCATAGGTGTAATCCAATCCAGAAAGAATAGGGACTTCTCCTAAAGAAGTGACATTTCCATTTGAGGGATCAATACGGTAGAGTTTATTTGTATTGCGCTCCACAGCATACAAATAACCATCTACTGCATTAAATGCCCAATCGTGAACACTCAAATCTTGAGACAAATTTCCTGTGGCTAGGTATTCGCCATAATTTGCAGATTCTGGATTGAGATCAATCATATAATAGGTGGATCCTCCACCTTTTAAATAATAAATACCATCTAAACTTATATCTCCTATATATCGATTACTCAAGGGCAACTCGTCTATATAAAAAGTGGTGGTTTCAAAATTAGCTCCTATACGCACTATCGATTGTGAGGGTGAGGTAAGTGAACCCCATATAAATCCATCTGCTGGATTATATCCTGCTGCATTAATACTACCTGCCGTAATATCTGTCGCTACTTGATAAGAGCTTCCAGACGCGAGATCTATCGCATATACATCATTGTATTGAAACAAATAGGCACTATAATCACAATTAAAAGGGATGTCTTGCGCACTTACTTCTGCACTGGCTAGGCAGTATACAAAGGCCAGTAATGTGGTTCTTAAGAAGAATAATTTTACGTTCATAATCTTGTCTTATATGGTTTATAAGAACAAAACTAGAGTGAAAAAGTATCCTAAATTAAAGTATTCGTTAAGCTATATGTAGACCTCGGTAGATGGTAGTTTGTTATAGATGAGTGGTTTTATAACAAATTAAGACGGCGCATTAATTCAGGTCGATTAGATCTACTAATGGGCACGACATCTCTTTCAATAAGTACGCTATTATCTTCTATATCAATAATGCGCTTAAAATTTATGATATAGGATCTGTGCACTTTTAAAAATAGGTTATCAGGAAGTTTTTCTTCTATCTTCTTAAGAGTAGAGTGTACCGTATAACTCTTGTCGTCTGTCTTGATTAAAATATAATCTCCCTTTGCCTCGATAAGATATATTTTATCAAACTCAATCTTAATGAGACGTCTGTCTATATTTACATACATCTCTTTTTCTGTAGAGGTTTCAGACGATGACGCAACAGATGGAACAGATTTCCTAGCTACGGGTGCTTTGAAACTTTGCACCTTGGTCATTGCTTTTATAAAGCGAGGCAGCGTTATGGGCTTTACGAGATAGTCTACAATACAATCGTACTCAAAGGCTTCTATCGCAAAATTACGATCAGAGGTTGTAAGTACTATTTTAGGCGGATTCTTAAGCGTATCTATAAAATCAAAACCCGTGAAATCAGGCATATGGATATCCAAAAAAATCAGGTCAATCTCGTTCTTGTTTAAGAACTTTATCGCCTGCATCGCATTAGGAAACTGGTCTATCACGTGCAAGTCTTCTACCTGTTCACAAAGGTGCGCAACAATAGTTCTTGCGGCCAACTCATCATCTACTATAATACAATTCAAAACCTGTGTATGTGTTAGTTATTCTATGGATAAAGTACGTAGAAATTCTTGGATTTTCTGTAGAATACTTTCAAAATCTTTGCGCAATCCCATTTCCCCTTTGAGAAGTTGCTCTTCATAATCTATGGCAATCTGGTAGCTTTTTTCTAATCCTAGGATTCCAAATTTATGTTTTAGTTTATGTACGTTTTCGGCTGCTTTCGCGAAAGCAAAATTCTTCATATTGCCCTCGTAAACACCTTTTTCTTCAGGAAATTCCACAATCACAACCGATAAGAGTTTTTGTTCAAAAGCCTTATCTCCTCCAGAAAGTTGTTGAATATATGTTAGATTAGGCTGCTCCATCTATTGTTTTTGAAATTGTAAAATAAAAAGTGGTTCCGACACCTACTTCACTTTCTAACCAAATTTCACCCTTGTACATCTCTATAATTTTCTTAACGATAGAAAGACC
>CAZXMY010000011.1:0-19003 GCA_964641325.1 uncultured Flavobacteriaceae bacterium
ATACTAAGGAATCACATTTAGGATTATCGCTAGGAGTAACGTTTTGGCATTTTTTAGATTTGCTTTGGATATTCCTTTTTGTGCTTTTATTTGTGACAAAGTAAATCATTAGAAGTAAGCTTTCGCTAAAGCGTATTTAGACCCGCTATAAATCACGATTTTATTCTTGAAATAAGGAGATAAAATACCTATTTTTGCAACCAATTATGTAACTAATTTTTGACTATGGACGCGACTGTCGAGCATACAACAGAAGAAGGAACAACTTGGGGTGGTGGAAACCAGCCACTTAAAGCGAGTTATGGAAAACTCATGATGTGGTTTTTTATCGTGTCTGATGCCTTAACCTTTTCTGGATTCCTTGCCGCTTACGGTTTTTCAAGATTTAAATTTATTGATTCTTGGCCTATTGCAGATGAGGTATTTACGCACGTTCCTTTCTTTCACGGGAATTATCCTATGATCTACGTGGCGTTTATGACCTTCATCCTTATTATGTCTTCTGTAACGATGGTGCTTGCTGTAGATGCCGGTCATCATATGAAACAAAAGAAGGTGATATGGTATATGTTTCTTACCATAATTGGAGGCGCTATTTTCGTAGGGTCACAAGCCTGGGAGTGGGCTACTTTTATTCAAGGAGATTATGGTGCCGTAGAGACCAAAGGAGGAAAAATACTTCAGTTTGTAGATACTCATGGCGATCGTGTTGCATTAAGAGATATTGCCACGACTATAGAAGGTGAACGTGTAACGCACGAAAGTAAAAATGGAGTGTGGTACTATGATGAAACAAACTTATCAGAATTTACTGTAGCAGAAATACAAGCTGGTTTTGCCGCAAATCCAGATTTACTAATCCGTACGCAAACGCTTACTGCAAAAGGTGAAAAGACAGTTTTGAGTAGAGAAGAATCACTTAAACGATTAAATAGAGATGCCGTAGCCATCGTGGAAGGAGCAAACCTGAAGCATAATGAATACGGAACTCCACTATTTGCCGACTTCTTTTTCTTTATCACAGGATTTCACGGTTTTCACGTATTCTCTGGAGTAATGATTAATATGATTATATTTTTTAATGTTATTCTAGGCACTTATCAGCGTAGAGGACATTACGAAATGGTAGAAAAAGTAGGACTATACTGGCACTTTGTAGATTTAGTATGGGTATTTGTATTTACCTTCTTCTACCTAGTATAAAGCATTAATAAAACAAACCATTATCAATGGCACACGAACATAAATTAGCAATTTTTAGAGGCACATTAAAATTTAAAAATAATGTGCAGAAAATATGGGGTGTACTTGTCTTCCTTACTATAGTAACTGCTATAGAGGTAGGTTTAGGTATTTACAAACCAGAATTTTTGTTAGAAGAAACTTTCCTAAGAATGAAATACCTTAACTGGATATTTATCATTCTTACTATTGTAAAAGCCTATTACATTACTTGGGATTTCATGCACATGCGTGATGAGGTAAAGGCGTTACGCCGTATGGTGGTATGGACCGCTATATTTCTTATTTGTTATTTAGTTTTTATACTACTTACTGAGGGCGACTATATTTTTGACGTATACGATACAGGCTTCCAGAGCTGGGATTTTTAAAATAGTATCAAGGCGGTTTGAAAAAACCGCCTTTTTTTAGCCGTAGACTTATGAAAAAGAAACTTGTACTTATTGGGCTTTTTGTTTTACCCGTTGTTGCTTATTTATTTTTCTCGTCTGGAGTATACAATTTTGCCAAGCTTCCTATTAAGACTCAAAAAATTGCAGATGTAGATCAGTTTGCTTTACGCGAAATAAAAGTGCCTAAACATTCTACAGATGAGCCACTTTCATTTAAAGAAAAAATTACGCTAGTAGGATACTTAGGAGATCAACTTAAGGCAAATGTTGGCTACACGGCTAATCTAAACTTAATGATCTATAAGTACTTTGAGCGCTATGATGATTTCCAGATGGTTCTTTTTGTAAATCCAGGAAACGAGAAAGCCATTACAGATTTAAAAGTAGAACTAGGTCGAATTTTTGACGTATCAAAAATGAGATTTGTCGCATTGAGTAAAGAAAAGGCACGAGCTCATTTTAAAACTCTTAACACTGGTTTAGACTTAACACCTGCAGGCGACCATCCAGATGTTTTTATCATAGATAGAGCGCGAGCCTTACGAGCAGGACACGATGAAAAGAAGATTAATGGCTATGGATATGATTTTACCCAAGCCGTAGAGATGGGATATATTAAGGATGATATAAAAATCCTATTAGCAGAATATAGACTCGCCTTAAAAAAGAATAATAATGCCAGCCCGGAACTGGAACAACGCTTGCCCAAAAAGGAAGATTAAGATGCGTAAGAATACCTACATAGGAATCGCTTTTATTGTATTGATTTTCGGTATTATTTTTATCCCAAAAATCTTTAGAAGACTATCCAATAATGATGTGACCAGAGGCGGTCGTATGCATGCTGTAGGCGGAACGGCAGAAATCTCAGATGAGGATGAACTGGTTTATGTCACAACCAATGGGAAGGACAGAAAAGTGCCACCTTTTGCCTTTCTTAATCAAGATAGAGATACCATCTCAAATGCGACCTATAGAGGTAAAGTATATCTCGTTGAGTTCTTCTTTACACGTTGTACAGATATCTGCATCCCGATGAATCACAATTTGCAACTCATAGCAAACCAGTTTGAGGATAACCCTAATTTTGGGATTGCTTCTTTCTCAATCGATCCAGAACACGACCAACCCGAAGTACTCAAACAATATGCCCAAGATTATCAAGTAACAAATCCTAACTGGCATTTTATGACCGGCGATAGAGAAACGATATATAAGTTGTCCAATGAAGGGTTTTACCTAAACGTGAGTTATGAGGCTGGACTGGAAAATGGGTTTTATCACTCAGGCTTATTTGCGTTAATAGATCAAAATGGATTTATTAGAACGCGATTAGATCCTTTTGGAAATCCAAAACCTTACTACAGAGGATCTGTTCCTAGAGATGCGATAGTTGGAGAAGAGGAGGAACAGCCAGAGATTGATATGCTAATAGAAGACATTCATAAATTACTAGATTGATATAATGAGCGATCTGAGCCCTAAAGAAAAAAAGTACAAAAAGTGGATTATTACCTTATCCATCATCATTCCTGCTGCCGTTGCTATGCTTTTTGGGGTAAAGCTTAAAGACTATGGTATCGATGTGGAGCCGCTTAGCTTTCTGCCGCCTATTTATGCCACTATAAATGGTATAACTGCTTTGGTATTGATTGCTGCTGTATTTCAGATAAAAAAGGGCAACCGCAAAACACATGAGAGATTAATGAAATTTGCTATTTCATTATCCGTTTTATTTCTGGTCATGTATGTGGCGTATCATATGACATCAGACTCGACGCCTTACGGTGGAGAAGGTTCGATAAGATATCTCTACTTTTTTATTCTCATAAGTCATATCCTATTATCTATAGGCGTGATACCTTTGGTACTGATTACCTATGTGCGTGCTTTGTCAGAACGTTTTGACAAACATAAAAAAATAGCAAAAATCACTTTTCCTATTTGGTTATATGTTGCCATTACAGGTGTGATTGTATATCTTATGATTTCGCCTTACTACGCTTAAAAAGATGAATAAAAAAATAGTCTATACCGTATTTGTTTTTTTGGTGGTATTCGCTTTCGCGAAAGCGTACCCAGCACAATGCGCTATGTGTAGAGCGGTTTTGGAGTCTGAGGCAGATAACAGTATGGCTAAAGGGATCAATAACGGAATTAAATACCTTATGGTGATTCCGTATATTCTTGTGGGAGGTGTTTTTTACTTTATATGGAGGTCGCGAAAAAAGGAACCTACAAAGGTGTCATAAATTAACAAAACCCTAACAACATTAGGCGTAACAGAATTGAAAGAATAAAGTCTATTAACCAAGACTATATACAACTAACCAATCTGTCTATAGGTCTTAACATCATTTTCACACAATTTTATAGGGATAACCGTAATATTGTGTGGCTAATTAATTGACTATGATAGACATAAATGACCTTCATAAATCGTATCAAATGGGAAGTAATTCACTTCATGTCTTGAAGGGAATTAATTTTTCGGTAAAAGAAGGAGAGCTTGTGTCTATTATGGGATCATCTGGCTCAGGTAAGTCTACCTTGCTCAATATATTAGGTATGTTAGACGAGGCAGATCAAGGCAATTATACCTTAGATAATGTGCCTATTAAAAACCTAAACGAAAAAATAGCTGCCCAATACCGTAATAAATTTCTCGGGTTTATATTCCAATCTTTTAATCTTATTAATTACAAAAGTGCCTTAGATAATGTGTCTATGCCTTTGTACTACCAAGGGATTAAACGAAAGGAACGTACAGAAAAAGCCATGCATTATCTAGAAAAAGTGGGTCTTGCAGATTGGGCGACTCACTTGCCAAGTGAGCTTTCTGGTGGACAAAAACAACGTGTAGCCATAGCGAGAGCCCTTGCTAGTGACCCCAAGGTATTACTCGCAGATGAACCTACGGGAGCCTTAGATACGCAGACCTCTTATGAAGTCATGGAATTGATACAAGGCATTAACGATGAGGGGAAAACGATACTTATTGTTACTCACGAACCCGATATAGCCGAAATGACCAAACGCATCGTAAACCTAAAAGATGGAGTCATTATAGATGATAGAGCCGTTAATCAAGTTTTAGCAAAGCACCATGTTTGATATAGAACGCTGGCAAGAGATTTTTGAGACCATAGGAAAGAACAAACTACGTACTTTTCTAACCGGTCTATCTGTGGCATCAGGTATTTTTATTCTGGTTATTTTATTAGGTTTTAGTACAGGGATTCAAAAAGGAGTAAAAACCCAATTTTCGAAAGATGCAGAGAGTCGAGTAAATGTTCGGACAGGCGTGACGACAAAAGAATATGCGGGATTAAATCCTGGACGACGCATCCAAATGCGTAATAGTGACCTAGAAAATATTAATACTAAATATGAAGAAGCCATAGATAATTATACAGGCTCTTGGAGCATATGGGGCGGTCAAGTAAATTATGGCAATGAATCGGGTAATTATAGAGTAGAAGGGGCAAACTATGGGCAGCAATTTATTGAAAATGCTGACCTTTCTGCTGGACGATTTTTAACACAAAAAGATCAGGAAGAAGGTGTTAAAGTAGCTATCATAGGTCAAAAAGTAAAAAATGATCTATTTAAAAATGCAGAAGCCGTAGGAGAAACCATTAAAATAATGGGCATCAATTTTTTAGTTGCTGGAGTATTTACAGATCCTGGAGGTGAGCGAGAAGAGACCCGAATTTTTATTCCGTTGAGCACATCCCAACGTGTTTTTAACGCTGGGGATAAACTCCGTAATATGGCATTTACTGTAAAAATGTCTGATAACTTTGACGAAGCTGTCGCACTTTCTGAAGCATTTAGTCAAGGGATAGAAGATGAGATAAAGGCAAGATACCAGATCGCTCCAGATGATCGCAGTGCGGTACGTGTGAACTATAACTTAGAAGAAGCTGCACAAATTTATGGGCTTATTGATACTATTAGAACGGTTTTTTGGTTTATTGGTATTGGGACGATAATAGCAGGGATAGTAGGCGTAAGCAACATTATGCTCATCATTGTGAAAGAACGCACTAAAGAGATAGGAGTGCGCAAAGCCTTAGGTGCATTGCCCAGTTCTATTATTGGTATGATTCTTCAAGAATCTATTTTTATAACCGCAGTGGCTGGTTTTCTAGGTTTGTTTTTTGGAGTAGGATTATTGGAGATTGTCGGTCCCCAGATTGATAGTGATTTTATAAAATTCCCTCAGGTAGATTTTGCAACATCAGTTTCTACCGTTTTAATATTAATTGGTGCAGGAGCATTAGCAGGGTATATTCCTGCCAGAAGAGCGGCAAATATCAAACCTATAGAAGCACTAAGAGATGAGTAATTGGAGTATAATGCTTTCGCGAAAGCAAAAAAACAACACCTAATGTTTAGCAGAGACAGGTGGAATGAAATATTAGAGGCACTCAATGCCAATCGCTTTAGAACGCTGCTTACAGCCTTTGGAGTATTCTGGGGAATACTCATTCTTGTTTTGTTATTGGCCTTAACTAATGGACTAAAAAATGGGGTGTCTGCAGATTTTGGAGACTTTGCCACAAACTCAATGTTTATGTGGTCACAAGGAACATCAAAACCGTATAAAGGATTACCTAAGGGACGTTTTTTTAGTTTTAAACTAGAAGATGTTGAGGTACTGCGTGAAAAAATCCCACAGCTTAAGTATATCTCTCCTCGTAATCAATTAGGAGGATATAATGGCGCAAATAACGTGACGCGTAATGAAAAGACGGGTGCATTTAGTATTTATGGTGACTATCCAGAATTTATAAAACAACAACCATTAGATATTACGGCGGGAAGATATATATCCTATTCAGATATTCAAGAGAAACGTAAAATATGTGTTATAGGTATAGATGTTGTAAAAGGATTGTATGACAAGGGAGAGGAACCTATTGGTACTTATGTTAAGGTTAATGGAGTTAATTTTCTTGTTGTAGGAGTCTTTGAAAATCCTAAAAGTGGTGGTGATCAGGAAGAAGAAGCAAATACCATTTTTATCCCTTTTACTACCTTTTCTCAAGCGTTTAATCGTGCAGATAATGTAGGGTGGATGGCTATTACGGCTCACGATGATACTCAGATTACGGATGTAAAAGAGAGGGTCTTTGCTATTATGCGCGAGCAACGCACAATACATCCGGAAGACAAAAGAGCCATAGGTCATTTTGATCTAGCAGAAGAGTTTGCAAAAATCCAAGGGCTGTTTTCTATTTTAACTTTAGTGGGATACTTTGTAGGCGCTTTGGTACTTATGTCAGGTGTTATAGGGATAAGCAATATTATGCTTATTGTAGTAAAGGAGCGTACTAAAGAAATAGGAGTACGACGCGCCTTAGGAGCTTCTCCTTGGGAAATAAAATCACAAATTTTACAAGAATCCTTAGTCCTTACGATTATCTCAGGAATGACAGGTATCGCTGCCGCTGCGGGAGTAATATGGGTAATGAACTATGTTTTGTCTCAAGTAGGCGACGTCGATAATTTTGCAAACCCTTCGGTAAATATAAATGTCATTTTTGTAGCACTCACGATACTTATTGTGTCGGGATTACTTGCTGGATTTATTCCCGCTAGTAGAGCCACACAAATGAAGCCCGTAGATGCCTTACGAATAGAATAAACTAACAATCTCAATCAGAATTAGAAAAAATGAAACGTACAGGAACCATTATTACTTTAGCTCTTATTGCTGCGCTCTTTGCTGTAGGGATATACTATATTTATACAAAAGACAAAGAAGACCCTGTAGTATACACTACAGAACAAGCCGCGACTAAAACCATAGTAAAAAAGACAGTAGCCACGGGAAGTATTGTTCCTAAGGAAGAGGTGCTTATAAAGCCTAATATTTCGGGTATTATTAAAGAAATTTATGTAGAAGCGGGAGATGTGGTTAAAGCCGGTGATCTTCTAGCACAAATAGAAGTGGTGCCTAATGCGTCTTCGCTTACCAATGCAAAAAACAATATTTCTAGTGCAAGAACTGCTGTGCAAACAGCAAAACTAGCTTTAGAAAACCAGAAGAGTATTTACGATCGTCAGAAGGCTTTGTTTGATAAAGGAGTGATTTCTGCCAATGATTTTGATGGCGTTCAAAATGCGTTTAATACGGCAGATCAACGTGTTAAGCAAGAGCAAGTAAATCTTACAAGTGCGCTGCAGAACTACGATATAATAAAGACAGGAACCACGAGCGGATTGGGCAATGCAGCAACAACACAAGTACGTAGCACCATCACTGGGATGATTTTAGATATACCCGTAAAGACGGGTAATCAGGTTATCGAAGCCAATAATTTTAATGATGGCACCACTATCGCCACGCTTGCAGACGTAGATAAAATGATTTTTGAAGGCAAAGTAGACGAGAGCGAAGTAGGCAAAATTAAAGAAGATTTGCCGCTAGAGATAACTGTGGGTGCGATAGAGGGCAAAACATTTGATGCTATCTTGGATTATATTGCTCCTAAAGGTGTTGCAGAGAATGGAGCCATACAGTTTGAGATAAAAGGAACCCTTAAAAAAACAGATTCTACAACTTTTATTCGCGCAGGACTTAGTGCCAACGCCAGTATCATCTTACAAAAAGCAGATGATGTGCTAGCCATCAAAGAAGCCCTAGTGCAATATGATCTAAAAACTAAGAAACCTTTTGTGGAGATTGCTACTGGAGATCAAGAGTTTGAACGTCGCGATATAGAAACTGGAGTAAGCGATGGTATTTTTGTAGAAGTGCTGAGCGGTGTTTCTAAAGAAGATAATATTAAGATCTGGAATCAGATTAAGGCGCCACAAGGATTTGGAGGTAGGTAATACACCTGCAAGGAGTTGTGTGAGATAACGCTCCTGCCTGCCGGCGAGGCAGGTTCGCGAAAGCGTACATAAAAAAAATTAACCATTAGTTGTAACAATAAAACGTTTCAATAGTCATATTGGACATCAATTAAGATTATGAAAAATTTATTTAGTCTTTTCTTTATAGTATGTATTGCATTTGCAAGCCAGGCCCAAGATAATGTTTGGACCCTGCAAGAATGTGTAAAGCACGCCATAGATAATAATATAAACATTAAGCAAACGGAGCTGGATCAAGAGAGTGCCGCTATTGATAGGAAAGATGCTATAGGTAATTTTTTACCTCGTCTTAACGGTAGTGCTTCAAACAACTGGAACAGCGGTCTTACTCAAAATATTACTACAGGTGTTCTTGAGACTCAAACCCTAAGAAACTCCTCGTATAGTATTACTGCAGGTGTTCGTATTTTTGGAGGATTGGCAAATATTAGAACGCTAGATCGCTCAGAATTATCTAGAATAGCTGCAGAGTATAATGTGGCTAAGCTTAAGGATGATATTGCTCTTAACGTTGCCATTAGCTATTTAGGAGTATTACTCAATAAGGAAAGCCTAAAGGTGCTGGAAGCTCAAAATTTAGTAACACAAGAGCAGATAGAACAAACTCAACTTCTAGTAGAAGGAGGAGTTTTGCCAAGAGGAGATTTATTAGAAATTCAGGCGACAAACGCAACTGAAAAACAAAATATAGTTTCTGCTCAAAATACGATTACCGTTTCTTTAATTAGTCTTGCACAACTTCTGAATATTGAAGAATATCAGACCTTTGATATTGCAGAGCAAGATTATAATTTGATTGGAGAAGAAGTGCTAGATAACATTCCCGAAGTAATTGTAGATATGGCAAAAGAATCTCGATACGATTTAAGAATAGCAGAACAAAATCTCGCCATAGCCGAAAAGAATTTGCAAATATCTAGATCTAGCTTAATGCCTACATTAGATGGATTTTTTAACTACAATACGAGAGAACAAGGAGGAGCCGTTAGTTTTAATCAAGGTTTAGACGCTACAAATCCTTTTTTAACTCAGACTATTGGGGTTGTAGAAGGAACGGGACAAAATGTTATTACTCAGGTGCCTAATACCATTGTGACTACGCAAGATTTAGGATTTATCGAACAGTTGTATCTTAACGACGGTATTTCTTATGGATTATCACTTAATGTGCCTATATTTAACGGTTGGTCTGTTAAAAATCAGGTAAAACGTAATGAGATTAATGTACGACAACTAGAGTTCGTAAAGCAACAAACAGAACTAGATCTAGAAACCGCAGTGTATCAGGCGTATACAGATGCAAAAGCTGCTAAAGAGGCTTATAAGGCTGCGCAAACGGCTTTGGCATCACAGGATTTGGCATATAATTATGCAAAGGAACGCTATAACAATGGATTGACTAATGCTTTTGATTTTAGCCAAGCTAAACTGCGTTACGATAATGCGCAAATACAATTAACACAATCTAAATACGATTATATTTTCCGTATTAAGGTGTTGGAGCTCTATTTTGGAGTGCCTGCCACCGAACTTAAATTCTAACCAAAATGAGTAAAAAGACATTAATAATTCTACTTACCGTAGCACTTATAGCTATTGTTGGACTTGTCGCAGCAAAAAAATCTGGTGCGTTTGGTAAATCAGGTAATTATAAAACCGTAGAAGTAGAGGCGATTGAGCTCGGAACCATTATTGAAACGGTTGCGGCAACAGGCAAAATACAACCGGAAGTAGAGGTGAAGTTATCCTCTGAGGTTTCTGGTGAGATTATAGAGCTACCTATAAAGGAAGGACAAGACGTTTTAAAGGGAGATCTATTAGTACGTATCAATCCGGATCTTGTACAGAGTGCATTAAGTCAAGCTAGAGCGGGATTGCAAAATGCCAGAGCAGGATTAGCGCAAGCAGAAGCCAGCCTAAAAGTATCCAAACTTAATTTTGAACGTAATGCGCCATTATTTGAGAAAGGAGTGATTTCAAAATCAGATTATGATCGTGCTGTTTCTGATTTAGAAGTAGCGCAGGCAAATAGAGAAAGTGCGTATTACAACGTACAAAGTGTCTCTGCTTCTGTAAAGCAAGCGAGTGATAATCTAGGGAGAACCACTATTTATGCGCCTAGAGATGGCACCATCTCCATGCTTAATGCAGAACTAGGAGAACGCGTAGTAGGAACCGCTCAAATGGCAGGTACAGAGATATTGCGTCTGGCTAATCTAACTAATATGGAAGTCGAGGTAGATGTAAATGAAAATGATATTGTAAAAATTTCTGTCGGAGATTCCACTATTGTTGAAGTAGATGCTTACCTAAAGAAAGAGTTTAAAGGTTTAGTAACAGAGATTGCAAACTCTGCAGAGGCTACCTTAACTGCTGATCAGGTTACTAATTTTAAGGTTAAGGTACGTATACTTAAAGAGTCTTATGAAGATTTATTGGTAGACAGACCGTTAACGTATTCGCCTTTTAGACCCGGTATGACAGCTACTGTGGATGTCATCACAAAAAAGCGTGAGAATATCGTTACGGCACCTATAAGCGCTATTGTTGTAAAAACAGATACAAGTAGCACCACGAAAAAGACACCTAAAAAAGACAGTAGCATTGAGAAAGAAAAGTTTGAATGTGTTTTTGTAAAAAATGGTGATGAAGCAAAGCTTAGAGTGGTGACTACAGGAATCCAAGATGATTCTAAAATAGAAATCTTAACAGGTCTGGAAGATGGTGATGAGATTATTACGGGTCCCTATACTTTAGTAACAAAGTCCCTTAAAACAGGAGATAAGATAGAGGTAGAAAAAGAAGATGATGAGGATGAGGCCACAGAAGAGTAATACACTATGAGCATGATATTATGTTTAGAGACAGCCACCACAAATTGTTCGGTGGCTTTGTCTATTAACGGCCAAGAGCTTGCCTTAAAAGAGGATTATGATGTAAAGTATTCTCACGCCGAAAGATTGCATAGATATATTGAAGAGGTTTTGGCTTTCGCCAAAGTTAAAAAAGAACAACTAACCGCTATTGCCGTGAGCAAGGGTCCTGGAAGTTATACAGGTCTTAGAATAGGTGTCTCTGCTGCTAAAGGCTTATGCTATGCATTAGATATTCCGCTTATATCTATTCCTACTTTAGATTCTCTGAGTTATCAGGTAAAAGAGGCTAACACAGGCTCCTATATCATCCCTATGCTTGATGCGCGCCGAATGGAAGTATATAGTGCTATATACTATGCGTCACATAAACAGCTTAGAGAAACACAGGCTCAGATATTAGAATCCCATTCTTTTGAAAGTTATCTAGAGCAAGGGGAAGTTTATTTTATTGGGAATGGTGTCGCCAAGTTTAAAGAAATTTGCCAGCACCCTAATGCTGTTTTTGTAGACGACAAATTACCTTCGGCAAAAGAGCTTTGCTCGCTGTCTTACAAAAAGTTTACCGAATCAGATTTTGAGGATGTTGCTTATTTTGAGCCGTATTACCTTAAAGATTTTATTGCTGGGGTAAAAAAATAAGGCGATACTTGTACATATCGCCTTAGCATATCACTATAGGACTTTTTATCCTTCTTTTTGTATTTCCACACCGTGTGGGTAAGGAATTTCAATACCTGCTTTATCTAGTTCGATTTTACAATTTTCTATGGTTTGAAAATAAACATCCCAGTAATTTTCTGGAGTTGCCCATGGACGTACTTCATAATTTACGGAGCTATCTGCAAGCTCTCCCATATTTACAGAAGGAGCAGGATCTTTAAGTACTTTATCCTGAGAGGTCATTGCCTTCATTAATACATCTTTAGTTTGCTTGATATCTGCATCATAAGAAACACCTATGGTAAGATCTACTCGCATCATCCCTAATTCTGTATAGTTCTTAATGTTTCCGTTGGACATAGCGCCATTAGGTACAATAACCAGTTTATTATCTGGAGTTGCTAATTGCGTTGTAAATATTTGTATTTCTTTTACAACGCCAACTTCTCCTTGAGCTTCTATAAGATCTCCTACTTTAAAAGGTCTAAATAACATAATAAGAACGCCACCTGCAAAGTTAGAAAGAGATCCTTGTAATGCTAGACCTACGGCAAGACCTGCAGCGGCAAGTATTGCGGCAAATGAAGCGGTATCAATACCTAATTGTCCTAATATGGCAATGATAAGGAGTACAAGCAGTATAGAACGCACTAGATTAGAAAGAAATTTTTCTAAAGTTTCATCCATATTGGGACTTTTAGAAATCATCTTTTTAAAGAGTTTCATAATTTGTTTGATCACCCACTTACCTACAATCCATATAACTATCGCGGTGATAAGTTTTATACCATATTCTGTACCATATTCCATAGCGGTTTCTACCCAATTTTTTGCATCTGTAGTTGCGTTTTCGATGTCTTGAAAAGTCATTTTGTATTAGTTTTTAGATTATAAAGATGAATTAAGTGTATCGTTTCTAACAATGGTTTTGTTTCACAATACAGCACAAAATAAGCAATACCTAGAATGGAGGTTATTTAAGAATATAGGAAATGCATTGAAAGTTAACTTCTTGTTACTTCGTGGATTCTTTTTAGCATTTTAACTCTTTTCTAATTTTCATTGTTACTTTTCTATAAGCTTGAGAGCTTCGTCTACAGTTCGTACTGGCAATTTGCATGCATTGTTTACGCATACATAAATAAGCGTGTTACCTTCTAGGTATCTCCCTTCAAAAATTTCCTGTTTATTGGCTGTTTCAGAAGCTGCTATAAGCTTATTAGGTAAGTAAAAACTATTGAGTTCTTTAAGTGTTTGTTTTGCATTTTTTCCCACCACTACAAGTTCATAATAGGGTTGTGTGTAATTGAGCATTAAATCCATCCAATTACTATAACTTGTTGGATAGCTCGTAATATCTGCTTGCATATTGTTAAGCATCGTCGCGGCCGTATTTGTATAGTTTCTATCAAGATAATAATGGGATAAGGTAAAAATGTTTTTTGCCATTTTAGAGTTAGACGCAGGTATTACGTTGTCTAGATATTCAATATTGCGAGCAACCAGACTTGCGTCTTCATCTGAGGTAAAGTAAAACATAGCATTTTCTTTATTCTGAAAATGTTCTAAGGTGTAATCTGTAAGTTGCTTTGCTTCTTCAAGCCATTTTGGATTAGTTGTAATTTCAAACAAAGCGATAAAGGCTTCAATGGTAGCCGCATAATCTTCTAGATAGGCATTAATAGTACTTTTACCATCCTTATACGTTCGGTTAAGACCGCCGTCGGGCCGCTTCATTTGAGCCACAACAAAATCAGCGTTTTTCAGTGCAGCTTTTAAGAAGACTTCGTCATTAAATACCCTATAGGCATCTGCATATGCTTTGGTCATAAGGCCATTCCATCCTGTAAGCACTTTGTCATCTAGGCGTGGATGTGCTCGTTCGCTTTCGCGAAAGCGTAACAACACCTCTCGCCATTGTTTCTTTTTGTTTTTAAACTCTTCGAGTGACAGATTGTGTTCTGCCACAAACGAATCATCTTGATCCTGACGTATAAGGACATAATGGTCTTTTTCCCACCTGCCATAGCTGTTTATATTGTAGTATTCTTTAAAGAGAGCGAAGTCTTCTAAGAGCAGGTTTTCTAACTCCTCTTTAGTCCAGACATAATATGCACCTTCTTCTAGCTCGCCTTCTGCAGTTAGGCTATCTGCATCTAAAGCGCTGTAAAATCCACCTTGGTCTGTTGTCATTTCACGTGCTACAAAGGCTAGGGTTTCATAAACCGTTTCCTTATACAGCTCGTTTTGAGTGGCGAGATAGGCGTCGCTATATAAGCTTACAAGTTGAGCATTGTCATAGAGCATTTTTTCAAAATGAGGAACATGCCACTTCGTATCTGTGCTGTATCTTGAGAAACCACCTCCTACGTGATCATTTACACCGCCAAAGGCAATTTGCTCTAAGGTTGTATTTACATAATCTAAGATTTCTTTATCTTGGTTTTGATGTCCATATCGTAATAAGAAATGATAATTATTGGGCATCATAAATTTAGGAGCACGGTTAAGTCCTCCCTGTCTGGTGTCCCAAGAGCGCGCCCAAGACTGTATGGCTACTTGTAGACTATCACTTTTAAAACTAGGTTTATTGGGATTAGGAGTAACTATATCCATAGTTTTTATGCCTTCCTCTAGCTTATCTGCATATTCTACTAATTTATTAGGATCTTCCTGATAAAGGGATGCTATTTGTTCTAGAGAGCTCATCCAATCTTCTTTAGGGAAATAAGTGCCACCCCAAATAGGTCTTCCATCGGGTAGGGCAATGGCATTAAGAGGCCAGCCCCCGCGACCTGTCATAAGTTGTACGGCGTTCATATAGACGTTATCTACATCCGGACGTTCTTCTCGGTCAACTTTTATGTTTATAAAATTTTTATTCATTGTGCTAGCTACAAGAGAGTCTTCAAAACTCTCTTTTTCCATAACGTGGCACCAGTGGCAAGAGGAATAGCCTATACTAATTAACAGGAGCTTGTTTTCATTTTTTGCTTGCTCTAGTGAGTTGTCATTCCAGGCTTTCCAGTCTACAGGATTATGAGCGTGTTGTAAGAGGTAAGGACTGGTTTCATGTATTAGGTCGTTGGTGTGTTCATGCATGCTTTCGTCATTTGAGCCTGTACAACTCCATAATAGGATTGCTGGCAGGAATATCCTTAAAAATCTCCATAGTTCCATATGGCTAAAAATACAAACAAAAAAAATCCTGCCACTAGGCAGGATCTAAAATTGTATAAAAAGAAGTCTCTATCTTACTTCAAAAGTAATTTTTAAGTTTACTCTAAACTCAGCTACCTCTCCATCATTCACAACAGCACTTTGATCTGCAACATATACCGATCTAATGTTTTTTACTGATTTTGATGCTTCTTTTACTGCTTTATTAGTAGCATCCTCCCAACTCTTTTCTGAATTCGAAAGGATTTCTAAAACCTTCATTATGGCCATAATACTGTACTTTTTTACCGTTAAAAATAAATTCTACTTTTAAAAGTACAAACTGCCTCTACAAACAATACCTAAATGAACTGCATGCGCCTATTTATCGATATAATGCAATTTTTGCACGACGAAGTGCGCAATTTTAGCCATTAATTGCCTCTACAATATTTATTTTTCCTGGGAGCATTTGTTTGAGCATATTTTCTATCCCATTTTTTAAGGTAAATGTAGATGATGGACAACCACTACAGGCGCCTTGCAAAATCACTTGTACGTTTTGCGTCTTCTCGTCGTAGTTTTTAAATACAATATTACCACCATCACTCGCCACGGCAGGTTTTACATATTCTTCTATAATATTTACAATTTCCTTAGAGGTATCATCTAGGGTTTCAAATTCTTTCTCGGCTATGGTTTCAACTTGTTGAGGTGTTTTTAATAACTTAGGAGAAACAATTTCTTTGCCGTCTTGGATGTAATCTCGTATAAATTCTCTAGTCTCTGTAACTACTTCATCCCATTCTGCTACTTCATATTTTTGAACGCTAACATAGTTTTCATCCATAAAGACTTCTTTGACAAAAGGGAGATGAAATAAGGCTTTTGCTAGTGGTGCCTGCGCAGCTTCATCAATAGACTTAAAATCAAATGGGCTTGTCACCAATTTTTTATTAGCAACAAACTTTAGTGTAGAGGGATTAGGCGTGCTTTCGGCATATACCGTTACAGGTATTTTTTTTGCTTGTATGTCTTCTATTATTACCACACCATTGTCATTAAGATAGTCTTCTATTTGAGTAGAAACTTCATTTTGAACATCAATCCACTCCACAATATTGTATTTCTCAATAGCTACAAAATTTTGCGCTATATAAACCGTTTTTACAAAAGGAAGATAAAACAATTGTTGTGCTAAAGGAGAGTTTGCAGCCTCGTCTATATTATTAAACTCATAGCTATTATGATTCACTAGGAATTGGTCTGCCTGAAATTTCTTTATAGCCGGATTGGACGTGCTTTCTATTGATATGGAGTAGGTGTTCATTTCTTTTTTTGACAAAGATACAGAACATAGCCATCAGATTTATATCGAGAATGGGTAAAAAGAGTAGTGCTCATTCAATAATCTTCAGGTATTTGCGTTAGTTTGTTTGAATAGGTATTGTCCTGTACTACAATACGGCATGAAAATTGACATCTTAGGAACGATAAAGTAAGAAATTAAAAGCCCTCAATAAATCAGGTTGAACTCAATTTTTATTTGTTTTTGCAGTACATTGAGGAAGTTCTGACCATTATATAGGTGTTAAACTCTCAGGCAGTACAACAAAAAGTTATATATTTGAATTCTGTTTTGTTATGAGCAGCCTTTGTATGCTGTGCAGAACGTCCCAAAACGAAAACTACATGAATGTAAAAAAATACTATGTGATACTTGCGTTATTCTTTGCGCAGTTTGCGGTGGCACAAGAAGGTATACCTGTATATTTGGATTATCTTCAGGATAATTTGTACCTACTTCATCCATCTATGGCGGGTGCTTCACAAACAGCTAAGTTAAGAGGTACTGCTAGAAGTCAATGGGCTGGAATACAGGATGCACCAGCTTTACAGACGGTGAGTCTTAACAGTAGAGTAGGGGAGAAAGTAGGAGTAGGAGGAATCTTATTTAATGATAGCAATGGATTTTTCTCCCAACAGGGAGTATATGCCACTTTTGCCTATCACCTTTTATTATCTAGAGGATATGTAGAGCTTAATCAATTATCCTTTGGTATTAGTTTAGGCGTTATACAGGGTCAACTAGACGAAACTAATTTTGATCTTACAGATTTTGATCCAGTAATTGCTGGAATTGTGCAGTCGGATTCTTATCTGAATGTGGATTTTGGTATGTCATATAACTTTCTAGACTTTTCGGCGCATTTTACCGTTAAGAATGCTTTACCTGTAGATAGAGATATTTTTTCGCCACAATTTGAGCCTAATAACCAACGTAGGTATCTTATGTCTATGGCTTATGTGTTAACACCCAACTTCTCCGACTGGAGTTTTGAACCATCTGTTTTATTTCAAGCAACAGATGAAACGCAAGAAGCGACTTTTGATATTAATGCAAAAGCATATTATACACTAGATTGGGGTAAACTGTGGGGAGGACTTTCATATAGAAGAAGTTTAGATGGAGCCGAGTTTACTCCTAATGGAGAAACGGTAGATATTCAGAAATTGCAGTATGTTACTCCTTTTATAGGTGGTAAGCATAACCGATTCTTATTTGGATATACGTATTCTTACCAGAGTAATTCTGTTGTGCTTGTAGATGGTGGTTTTCATCAAATAACTTTAGGATACAACCTAGGAGAAGATAAAGATCCTTATGATTGTAATTGTCCTGCGGTAAACTAGGAAACTACAAATGATAATATCGTAAAAACCCCATCGTAATTGTGCGATGGGGTTTTTGCTATTAAATAAGTACACATTGCATTAGAAAGTCATATTCTTAAGTTTGTGAATCTATGTAGTGCCTATAACAGGAAATACGAGCCATTATTCCCAAGTGTATTCTTTTTTTGTAGCTTGTTTCTTTATGGCATCTATCATGGCATTGCGCAACTCGTTGTCTTCCTTGTTTTGCTTTTTGGAAACATACTCCATACGCTTTTTGTTAAGCGTTGCTATCTCCTGTTGTATTTCTTCACGTTCCTTGCGCTTAGACTCTACAAAGGCTTCAATCTCTTTTGTGCTTTTGCCTTGTAGTTCTTCTGGTAGAGATTCTACAGCTACTTCTTCTAACTCTAAATCATCCTCTGCAACAGCATCTACAAGATCCCAGCTACTGTTTTTGTAAAAATGAGAACTCTTACTTACCGCTCTTTTTACAGCATTGGCTTGGCCATATTCAAAGGCATTACTATCCTGTTCGATTTGCATAGCGGCTTTTGCTTTTCCTCTACTGCCATAGGTTACATAGGTAGCGTTTAAGGCTCTGTTTTTCTCTAAGATGCGATCATCATATGGAGAAGGGACATGTACCGTTTGCTTATCATGGTTTATGGCAATATAGTCTCCCTGAGTAAGTTTTGCACCATCTTTCCAATGCGTGCTTGCTCCTTGATTATAGTCTCCACAAAAAATGGTGTTTACGGTAACGTCTTTGGCGCAAGCATTACTAGCAGCATCTCTATAATGTACAGGACCTTGATTAAAGGGTTCATTACCTGCAATAAAAATGAGATTGAGGTCATGAGCTTGTTTGCCCCAATCCAATTGATTTAAGGAGGTTTGTATTACCTTCCCGCAATACTCATTTCCCCCATTTGTTGTTAGCCCAAACAGCTTGCCAGAAATATCATCTAGATCATTTGTAAATGTGCTTACCTGACGTATATAGCCTTCTCTGGCGTTTAATCTATCATTGCCATACTCATAGAGTGCAATCTGCAAGGAAGGTTGGATATCATTCCCGCATTTTGCATAAGACAATTCATTTACAAG
>CAZXMY010000012.1:0-18989 GCA_964641325.1 uncultured Flavobacteriaceae bacterium
CTACCTATGCAACCTTGCCTATTCCGGGAATACAAACTTGCTTAATGGATGAAGATGGCAAGGAGATTAAAGGCAATCAGGTAAAAGGTAGACTTTGTATAAAATTTCCCTGGCCTAGTATTGCCAGAAGTATTTGGGGTGATCATAAACGTTATAAGGACACCTATTTTACAGCTTTCCCAGGCAAATATTTTACAGGAGATGGTGCTTTGCGTGATGCCACAGGATATTATAGAATTACGGGTCGTGTAGATGATGTAATCATTGTTTCTGGACATAATCTTGGGACGGCACCTATAGAAGATGCTATTAATGAACATCCTGCCGTTGCAGAGAGCGCTATTGTAGGATTTCCACATGATATAAAAGGGAATGCACTTTACGGTTATGTTACGCTTAAAGAAATAGGAGAAGATAGAAATCAAGATAATCTGCGTAAAGAAATCAATCAGCTCATCACCGAAAAAATTGGACCCATCGCTAAGCTAGATAAAATCCAATTTACAAAAGGGCTTCCTAAAACCAGATCCGGTAAAATTATGAGGCGTATCCTTCGCAAGATAGCCATCGGAGATGGAGATAATCTAGGCGATATTAGTACTCTTTTGAATCCAGATGTTGTAGCTGCAGTAAAAGAAGGTAGTTTATCTTTGTAAAAAATAATAGTTGTATGAAATCTTCGTTTTCAGAAATTCTCAATTCACATCCTACAGTTTTAATAGATTTTTTCGCCACCTGGTGTGGACCCTGTAAAACCTTAGGT
This sequence comes from uncultured Flavobacteriaceae bacterium, assembly GCA_964641325.1. GTDB lineage: Bacteria > Bacteroidota > Bacteroidia > Flavobacteriales > Flavobacteriaceae > Dokdonia. The sequence goes on from CAZXMY010000012.1 coordinate 764, forward strand.
CCTATTCTCGAGCAGGTAAAAGATGAGCTTGGGGATGATGTAAAGATCATTAAAATAGATGTAGATAAAAACGAGTCGCTAGCAACTAAGTATCAAGTGCGAGGCGTACCTACAATGATTCTCTATAAAGAAGGAACACAGGTATGGCGGCAATCTGGCGTGGTGCAAAAAAAGGATTTAGTCCAAAAAATTAAGAGCGCCTAGTATGATTTTATTGATTTCACCAGAAGAAACTTCAGACACAGAAATACAAACTTTGCACAAACTTTTTGAAGCAGGATTAACCCATTTTCATTTTAGAAAACCAGCCGCGAGTTTATCAAGCCATATTGCTTATCTAGATCAAGTAGATCTTAGGTTTCACAATCGCATTATGACACATAATTTTCATAAGGAGTTGTGCGAACGTTTCGACTTAAAAGGCATTCATCTGGAAGAAGCAAAATGGCGTGAGCAAGGAGCGGAATTACAAGAGTATGTATCGGTTTTCGCCAAAGCAAATAAAACAGTATCCAGCTCGTATCACGAGCCAGATGACCTTGAAGCGCAACAAGTGGCATTTGAGTATACCATTTTAAGTCCCGTTTTTGCGGCTATTTCAAAAAGCGAAATGCAAGGCCGCGGTTTTGATGTAAGGCATATCAAAAAATTTGTTGTGGGAATGGGAGGCATTAATGCGAAGACCACGCCAGAAGCGGTGCGTCTAGGATTTAAAGGAGTAGGTGCTTTAGGAGGCGTATGGAATGCTGAGAATCCTGTTGAAGCCTTTAAGGAGATGAGAGATGCTTTTGAAAAAGTGATTTTATAATCTTAGTTTATACAAAATGGCTAAACGCGGCTCAGAAAAAAACACTAAGAATAAAGCAAAGCATGCCAAGCTTATGGATCGCAAGAAGAAGAAAGAACGCGAGAAAAAAGAAGCCACTAAGGCAAAACTTGCCGCTTTAAAGGAAAAGATGCGAGAGCTTAAGGATAAGCAATAAGACAAGTACCTTCCCGTTATAATCGTCTTAAAAAAAAGAGGCTAGGCAACTATCTGTTACTTTTAAACGTCTCTATTAGAAAGGACATCATTATGACAACATCAATCAAATACATTCTTGCATTACTTTTAAGTCTAACTGTAATCGACTTTGCACAAGGACAAACGGCACAAGAAGAATCTCAAACCTTTTCAGCTACAGTGCTGGATTCAAAAACACAAGAACCTATCCCATTTGCTACTGTACAAACAAGCAAAAATACGGGCACAATTACCAATACCGAAGGAGTGTTTTCTGTGATTCTTAAGGCTACAAGGCCTGAAAATGATTCTATTTTTATTTCCTCAATGGGGTATGCTAAAAAAGGGATTCTTCCAGAAATGGTATCTGATGGTGTGGTCCTTCTTAAAGCAGAGACTAATGAACTAGAGACTGTTTTTCTTACGAATAACCCTTTGGAGGCTGAAGAAATAATAGAACGAGTAAAGGAAAATTTGACCAAAAATTACCCTAATGCACTTACCCAAAAGAAAATTTTCTTTAGACAGTCATTACATAACACAAATCAAAAAATGGATATCGATTTTAAAAAATCGACCATAGAAGAACTTAATGAGGCATTAATAGATAGCGTAGTTGATTTAATACCCAAAAAATCCGACTATTATAGTGAAACTGTAGCCACACTTACTGGCAACTATTACAAGAAAAAATTAAATGTAGAGCGCGCTGCAAAATTGTATGACAAGAATAAAGATGTATCGGCAGATGGCTTAGGAAAAAGGCTAGAAAAAATATTCAAAGAAAATGTAAAACCAGACTCCTATTTAAAAATTAAATCTGGGCTTTTTGGGACAAAGGTTGCCTTAGATGAGATTGAAAGTTCAGATCGACCAGAAGGAGAGGAAGAAGGCAGTGCTCCAGTAGAGGTAAAAGTTGGAGACGACCCAACTACACAGGATATCACTTCCGGAATAAAGGACAATATTAATGAACTGTATGAGGATCTTTTTTTTAAAGAAAATGCCAAGCTTGATGTTTTAGAAAAGTCTAACAGGTATTCTTTTACCCACAAAGGTATAACTTCAATAGACGATGCACTCACGTACATCATTGCCTTTGAGCCTAGTGGAAGCAAGGATTTTTCTGGAACTATGTATGTTAATACAGAAGACTATGCTGTAATGCGACTGGAGTACAAAAATGTAAAACGTCTATATGGCATTAAATTATTAGGGATATCCTACAGAGAAACACTTAATCGTGGTAAATGTCTTTTTGCAAAAGACAGTAATGGAGGATATTCTTTACGATTTATGGAGTTAGAAGAAGGCGTCGAATTTGGAGTAGATCGTCCGCTTAAGGTGATAGAGAAAAATAAGAATGTGGCGGGCCGTCGTAAACAAAACGAACTATCGCTCAATATTGATATGGCATATTACGCCTTAAACAAATCAGAATTCGTAGTTTTTGACTCTAAAGATATTCAAGAAGTGGATTATAAAAATGCTACAGAAAGCACAGACGCGGAGGCAACCTATTTACCAGCTTATGATCCTAATTTCTGGAAAGATTATACTATTATGGAGCCTAATGCAGCCATAAGAAGCTTTACGGTAGAAGAGTAAAATACAGAGCGTAAAAAAGGTATCTTAGTGGCGGATAAACACTATTTTAAATTTACGTTTTTTTGAAGCCTCACTACTACGCCGTAATATTCACATCTAAACAGACCAGTCAAACACGTGGTTATCAACAAGCTGCGCAATTAATGGAAGAACTGGCTCAAGAAATGCCTGGATATTTGGGTATTGAAGGTGCCCGTAATACTGATGGTGATAAGCTAGGAATTACGGTTTCCTATTGGGAAAGCTTAGCGGATATAGCCCGTTGGAAAGCCCAGGCAGAACACCAAGGAGCGCAGCGCATGGGAAAATCAGATTGGTATGAAAGCTATACGGTGCGTATCTGTAAAGTAGAGCGGGAATATTCTTTTGAGAAATAAATTATCAAAACGTTCTTAAGCATCTTATACTCCTGCCTGCCGGTAGGCAGGTTCGCAAAAGCATAAAAGCAAAAAATTCACTAGTTTACAAAACAAGTAATTTACGAGAAGTACTTTGTCCGTCCTGATATATCATTTTAATATGATACATGCCTGCCGCTAAGTCTATATTAAGCTGTTGTGTACTTGCGCCCAAAGACTTTTGCCTTACCAATTGTCCTGTCATGCTGTAAATATAAACGTGATCTACAGGCAAAGATCCTTGAAAATTGATAAAATGGGTTGCGGGATTAGGATAGACTAGCGTATTTAACGCTTGAAATTCTTGGCTAGAAAGTGGGTTAGAATAGGGCTCTCCCACATTCTCTCCCCAGATAAAATCTGCAAGATCAGGCTGGTCTATAAAAGGGTTTCTATTAAACTGCCATGTATAGACAATATTATTACGATTCATCTCAAAATCATCTGGCGGATCATTTCCGTGCCATTCTAATAAGATGTCTAAATCTCCTAATTCACCCACAGTACCGTTATCTGGATCGCCAGCTACGAGTGCCAAGTCATTATACCGCACTGCAAGAAACATAACGGCTCTGGCCACATCGCCTTGCCAGCTTCCAGCATTACCATCAGGACCACTATACTCACCATAATCTTGATTGCCGCGGCTGCTATTTTCAGGACCATCTGTGGCTCGCAAGCCGTGAGCATCACTATTAGCATGGCGCAAAGAATCTGCATTAGTGGTCACAAAAACATCGGGACCATCTGCAAACTCATCCAAGTCTATATCATCAAAATCTCCACGTGATCTAGGATAGGTGTGTTCTCTATTCCATAATCCTACATTACTACCACCAGAAGTTTGGAAGTCTAGTTTAGGACGTTGTTGTTCGGTATATAATAACCATACTTGATTACTATTGAGGGGACTCTGATCTGCCGATTTTAAAATGTCTATTACATCTGCATATGTTTGTGAACGTACAGTATTAGGATCTGCAATTATGTCTTGTAAAGCCTGCCTAAGTTCAGTATCTGCAAGACCTTCTAAAGGATTATAATACCCATCAGGTTGGGTGCTTTCTACGAGGCCAAAGGTAGGTTCCAAAGGTGTTCCCCAGGCGGCCGTTGTAAAATCATTATCAATAATGCGTATGGCTCCATTATCATTAAGACGTACAAAACCTTCTGGCAATTCTCCAAAAGTAATAACCATAATTTCGTCGCCTTCATCATCTACATCATCTATGAGCTCTACCGTAAGAGTGGTTGTATTAGAGCCGTTAGGAATTGTAATTTGACTATCTGCATTGTAATCACTAGACGTAAAACCTTCATTGTCTAGGCTTATATCAAGGCTTAGGTTTTCTGTCACATTTTCTTGAGTAGTAAAGACTATTTCAAGAATATCACCCTCTAAAGCACTATTACTAGTAACTGTAAATCCAATACCGTTAAAAATAAATCCAGAACCATCGTTTAATGCTTTAGGTGTTGGATCTGCTACAAAATAGCCTCCATCATTATCCCGTTGTATGGATTGAGTGGTTTGACTTCCATTTTCATTTTCATTAATCTGCTGGGTAAGACCTAGCAAGGCAAGAAGTTCTGAATCATCAGCATCATTAGTATCATAGGCTATTGCGTCTATGAGATTATCTGTAGTGGCTAGGGTTTGATCAGGAAAATCTACACTGCTGCCTTGATATATGGCAATAGCATCGGCTCCATTTTGAAAGCTATTTTCAAATAATAAAAAATCACCCACTGGCGAAAGCTCGGGACCTCCTAAGACGAAAATTCCATTAATATCGGTCACAAAACCATCTAGATCTAAAGCAAAGTAGCTGCTATCACCACCACTTGTCGAACCATTAAATAGCACCAGTACAAAGTCATCTAAAGGTTGTTCTGGCGTATCGCTAAGTAGCTCTACAAACTCCATCGTATCTGTACTAGGCGTATCTACATCTATTTCGTTTATAACTACTTGAGACTGCCCAACGGCACAAAAAAATATATAAACGAGTAGGGGAAGTAGGCGAGACATATTTAAGATTAAATTTAAACCTTAAAGGTAGTACTTATAGCAGATTGTACCTAGATATTTTGTGCTATAACGGCATTCTTAACCCAAATTTAATTTGGAACATATCCTTTTAACGAAAGTTAAAAATCTGCCAAATGTTAAAATGTCCATACGATTTATTTTAACAGTCCCGTTAGCTTAATAACCAGTTCCCGTTTTTTCGAGTTCAATTAGTACCTAATCTGTTGGAAATCGGCTACATTAAAGCTGACAAAGACGACCTTTTTTCTGTACCTTAAAATCCAGAAAAATCTAACACCATCACATTATGCAAACTATCTTTCCTCATTTTCGCGAAGGCGGAAATCTCCTCCTCAAAATCACAACTTTATTTTTAATTCTTGCGAGCTTCTCCTGCAAAGAAAATCCGGCTGACACCGATAATCTATTCAGATATAAAGACTACATCACTCAAACTACCAGTGGTATACAATCCATACAAACTCCCATTCGAATAGGAATGGCAAAAGCGCTTACCCAGTTCGAGATTGATCAAGAAATTTCAGGAGATATCGTACACATAGTGCCAAAAACGGATGGCGTGCTTACGGTAAATAACCAGCGATTACTGGAGTTTACTCCCACAGAACCATTACAGCCTGATACAGAGTACACCGTAACGGTACACTTAAAAAAACTCTATGATGATCTAGAAAGAGGCATGGAGAAATTTCAGTTTAGTTTCAGAACCATTCGTCCAGATTTTAAAGTAGATCTGAACGCCTTGCAATCCTATGATAAAAAGTTTCAATATGTAGAGGGTAGAATTGAGAGTAGCGATGTGATTGCTTTCGCGAAAGCAAAACAACTCATTACCGCCATGCAAAACGGCAAGCCTTTATCCGTAAAATGGCTCAATCAAGACCCACTCACAAAATATCATCCATTTAGAATAGACAGTATACATCGCGCTGAAGATGATGGCGCTATAAAAATAGCATGGGATGGAAAAGCTATAGCGGCAAGAGAAACCAAAGGCAACAATACCTTAGAAATCCCTGGTCGGAATAACTTTAAAATTGTAGATATAGATCAAACTAAAGGTGCAAATGCGTCTCTTTCGATTAATTTTTCCGACCCCTTAAAAGAGAAGCAAAACTTTGCAGGTCTAGTTTCTATAGAGCGTTCAGGTAACCTTAGGTTTAAAATAGATGGAAACCTATTGCATGTTTATCCAGAAAATAGAATTGTGGGTAATGCCCTTGTTGAAGTTTTTCAAGGGATAAAAAGTAGCGATGGGTACAAACTTAAAACTCCTTTTGCAGAGACAGTTTCTTTTGAGCAGCTTAAACCGGCAATTCGCGAGATAAGTAATGGTGTTATTTTACCTAGTTCAAGTAATACCCCTTTTTACTTTGAAGCCGTTAACCTAAAAAAGGTAGATGTGCGTATTATTAAAATTTACGAAAATAATGTGCTGGACTATTTACAAACCACTAATCTAAATGATAATAATACGTATGATTTAAAACGAGTTGGGAGACGCATAGCTAAGAAAACCATTGTACTAGAGCAAAAAGAAGATTTAGATCGTGGCCAGTGGAAAGCACATGGTATTGATCTATCTAAATTGTTTGAAGCGGACCCTGGCGCATTATATCGGGTAGAAATAAGTTTTACAAAAGAGTATGCACTATACGAGTGTGAAGAAGACACAGGTGATGCAGTAGAAGAGGACTCTTATGATGACTACTATTATGACGACTACGATAGTCAAGAGTACACAGAAACGCAAAGTAATGATGAAGACGATAGAGAAGAGCAATACTGGGATAATAGAATTTATAGATGGAGACAACAAGTATATAACTGGAAACAAGAAGATAACCCTTGCCATCGTGCGTATTATATGGAAAGTAGGTTTATCAATAGTAATATACTTGGTTCTGATTTAGGTGTTATTGCAAAAAAAGGGAAGGACAATAGTTACGTTTTTGCAGCAGCAGATATTCTTAGCGCTACGCCTAAGGCCAATACAAAAATTACCTTATACAATTATCAGAAACAACCCATAGGTAATGTAATGACAGATGCTACGGGTATTGCAACTATACAAGCTGATGGCTATGCTGTTTTTGCAGTAGCGCAAAAAGGTTCAGACTACGCTTATCTAAAGTTAGAAGACGGTAATAGCTTATCTATGAGTAAGTTTTATATCGCTGGAAGACAGTTAGAAAAGGGGCTAAAAGGCTTTTCCTATACAGAGCGAGGCGTGCATAGGCCAGGCGATAGTATCTATTATACTTTTGTATTAAATGACCAAGCAAATCCATTACCTAAAGGACATCCAGTAAAATTAGAAGTAACAGACGCCCGAGGAAAACTAGCTTTTCGCAAAGTACTACAGAGCGATTTGCAGAATGAAGCTTCAGGAGGATTTTATTCTTTTGTGATTCCCACTCAAACGACCTCTCCTACTGGGAATTGGAATGCAAATGTAAGTGTGGGAGGAGCCAGTTTTTATAAGTCTCTAAAGGTTGAAACCATAAAGCCCAACCGACTTAAAGTAAATCTAGATTTTAAGGATGAAATCTTAACTGCCGCAGGTAATCTCGAAGGAAGTGCAGGTGTAACTTGGTTGCACGGTGCGCCAGCACGCAATTTAAAAATAAAAACAGATGCAACTATACGTAGTTCTTCTAGTGCATTTAAGGACTTTAGCACCTATAATTTTTATGATCCTATTCGCAGTTTTAACGAGGTAGAACTTAATGTGCTCGACGGTCAGTTAGATAACGAAGGGAACATATCGATATCAAAAAAATTAGAACTTAGTAAGAGAGCGCCAGGAATGCTCAAAGCCACTTTCGTGACAAAAGCTTATGAAGGTGGTGGAGATTTTTCTTTGGATGTGGTTACAAGAGATGTTGCGCCTTTCGATTATTTTGTAGGCCTTCGTTCTCCTAAAAGTAGAGCCTATGGAAGTTATTATACAGATGAGGAAACAGAGTTTGATCTGGTAACGACAGATGCTCAAGGTGCTGCCGTGGGCAATAGGAAACTACAAGTAAAAGTATACAAAATGTCCTGGCGCTGGTGGTGGAATCGAAGTCGTGACAACTATTCCAGTTACGAAAGTAATACGGTTCACACTCCAGTAAAAGCTTTTGAAATCACCACAGCTAGCAATGGGAAAGCCAGTTTTAATGTAAACATCCCCGAAAAAGAAAACGGGCGCTATCTCATACGGGTTATAGATCCTACAAGTGGGCACGCCACGGGAAGAATAGCTTATTTCTATCGCAATTGGAGTGGTTTAAAAAGTGATCCAGAAAGTGCAAAAATGCTCCTTTTTACAGCAGATAAAGACAACTATAATGTAGGAGATAATGCAATTGTTAGTTTCCCGTCAAGTGCTTCAGGAAGAGCCTTAGTGAGTATAGAAAACGGCACTAAGGTATTAGACAGTTGGTGGGTTGAGGCTCAAAAAGGAGAGACTAAAGTACCCATTCCTATTACCGCTAATATGGCGCCTAATGTATATGTAAACATTGCTTTATTGCAACCTCATGAGCAATCTAAAAATGACTTGCCTATACGCTTGTACGGTGTAATTCCACTTTTGGTGAAAGATCAGAATACGGTTTTAGAACCACAAATCGTGATGCCAGATGTTCTTAAGCCCGAAGAAAACTATATAGTAAAAGTGAGTGAAAAAAATAACAAAGCTATGGTATACACTATTGCGATTGTAGATGAAGGTTTGTTAGATCTTACTCGTTTCAAGACACCGGCGATCCACGATTATTTTTATAGCCGTGAAGCACTAGGTGTTAAGTCGTTTGATATGTATGATTATGTGATAGGAGCTTATTCTGGTAGTGTAGATAATATTTATGCGATAGGTGGAGGCGATGCTGCTGGTGCTGCAAAAAACCGTAAGGCAGAGCGCTTTAAACCCGTGGTAAATTATTTAGGACCTTTCGCTTTAAGCGAAAATGAAACGCAATCTCACACTTTACAAATGCCCAATTATGTTGGTTCTGTGAGAGCTATGGTTGTGGCTGGTGACGCTACAAAAAGCGCGTATGGATCTACAGAAAAAGCAGTGCCCGTGCGTAAACCTTTAATGGTGCTAGGTTCGCTTCCGCGAAAGCTATCTCCGGGAGAAAAAGTAAGCTTACCCGTTACAGTTTTTGCTATGGAGTCTAAGATAAAGCAAGCACAAATTACGGTAAAAGCTTCTAGTGCTTTTAAAGCTATAGGAGGAATTACAAAGGCGGTAAATTTTACGCAAGTAGGAGAAAAAATTGTTCCTTTTCAATTTGAAATGCAAGCAGCAACCGGAGTTCAAACGCTTCAGATTATTGCCGAAGGTCATGGAGAACGCACGACCTATGACGTAGAAATAGATGTGGAAAATCCAAATCCAATTTCGCAAAAAGTTACAGACTATGAAGTTGCAGCAAATGGGAATCTCACGATAGATTATCAAACCTTTGGAGAAAGAGATAGTAATGAGAGTGCGCTTGAGTTTTCGACTTTACCGCCTATGGATTTTACGAAGAGGATGCAATACCTTATTAGATATCCTCATGGATGTCTAGAGCAAACGACATCTAGCGTATTCCCACAGTTATTTCTGGACGATGTTTTTGACCTCACTTTTGAGCAAAAAAGAGAAGCACAGGAAAATGTCAAAAATGGGATTACTAGACTAGGTCATTTCCAAAATGCAGATGGTGGTATGGGGTATTGGCAAGGAGAATCTAATGCAGATTCTTGGGGAACGAGCTATGCTGGACATTTTATGATAGAAGCCAAGAAAAAAGGCTACGCTTTACCGCTTACTTTTATGAACAATTGGTTGCGTTTTCAGAAAAAAACAGCCCGAGAATGGCGCTCAGGAAGCTATAGGTACAATTCTACTTTAACACAAGCCTATAGATTATACACACTTGCTCTTGCAGGACAACCCGACCTTTCGGCAATGAACCGCTTGCGCGAAAACAGAGACCTTAGTAACGAGAGCAAATGGCGTTTAGCCGGTGCTTATGCCCTAGCGGGACAAGAAAAAGTAGCTAAGGAACTGCGCGCTACAGCAAACATAGATTTTGTTTCCAGAAATTATGACTATCATACCTATGGCTCTGTGTTTAGAAACCAAGCTATGGCCTTAGAGACGGCTGTAGTACTTGAGGATAGTAAACAAAGGGATTTGGCGGTTTCTATTGCTAAAACACTTTCTTCTAACAGATGGTTAAGCACCCAAGAAACCAGTTTTGCACTATTGGGAATGGCTAAAATGGTGACAAAAAATGGCGGAAAAGAAATGAAACTTTCGTTTACAAAAGAAGGCAAAGAATATACTATAGATACCCAACAGGCTATTGCGGTAAGAGATATAACGACCGCTTTTGGGTCTAATACCATTAGCCTACAAAACGCAAAGGATAATGTGGTGTTTGTGCGACTCGTTCAAAGTGGGAAACTATCTTTAGGACAGGAACTCTCCGAAAACAAAAACCTAAAAGTTACCACCACCTTTGTAGATGCTGCTAATGCAGTTATAGAAACTGGCAATTTGCGTCAAGGAACGGAATTTATTGCGAGAATTACGGTAAGTAATGACAGTAACGATTTTATAGATAATCTTGCTCTTACTCAAATTTTCCCAAGTGGTTGGGAGATTGTAAACACGCGATTTACAGATGCTCAAGGAGGTACAGAAGGCGCTGCACGATATACAGACATACGTGATGACCGGGTTAACTTCTATTTTGATATGAATAAGAGAAGTACAAAAACGTTTACGGTTCGATTAAACGCTAGTTATCTAGGCGATTATTATTTGCCAGGCACGCAAGTAGAGGCGATGTATGACAATAATTATTATGCGCGTAACAAAGGCAATTGGATAAATGTTCAAAAGTAGGAGTGAACAGATATATCAACATACTAAAAAGGCATAAATTCAAAACTGGAATTGTTTTGATAGGTTTTCTGTATTGGCTTTTTTGTCTTCCGTCTCAACTGTTTACAGCTCCTCACGCTACGGTTGTGGAGAGCAAAGAAGGAGATTTGCTAGGCGCAAGAATTGCTCGTGACGGGCAATGGCGTTTCCCGGCGCTGGATAGTGTTCCTTATAAGTTTGAGAAGTGCATTCTATTGTATGAAGACGAATATTTTTATAGTCATCCAGGATTTAATCCTGTTGCTATGGGCAAAGCGTTGTATGGGAATCTCACCACAAAAAAACGCCGTGGAGGCAGTACGATTACCCAACAGGTGATTAGACTTTCTCGTCAGGGAACTAAGCGTACCTATAGTGAAAAATTTATCGAACTCATTAAAGCTACCCGCCTAGAAGCGGGATATTCTAAATCAGAGATTTTGAATATGTATGCCACCTATGCGCCTTTTGGAGGCAATGTTGTGGGATTAGAAACAGCCTCTTGGCGGTATTTTGGCTTACCATCAGGCCAATTAAGTTGGGGACAAATGGCATCACTTGCTGTACTGCCTAATAATCCTAGTATCGTGCGACCAGGAAGAAATGAGGTTACGCTTTCGCGAAAGCGTAATCAACTCCTTAAAAAGCTTTGGGAAACCCAAGTGATTGATGAGACAAGCTATCAACTCGCTTTACTCGAAGACTTGCCAGGAAAGCCGTATCCATTGCCGCAAATAGCGCCACATCTTGTTGAACGTATCACAAAAGAATCTAGAGGGAAACGTATTCAAACAACGGTTAAAAAATCGCTACAACAGGAGTTAAATAGGCTGGCACAAGAACACTATAAACAGTTAAAACAAAACGAAATTTATAATCTTGCCATTGTAGTCATGGATGTGCAAACTAAGGAAGTGTTGGGTTATGTGGGCAATGCGCCTACAGATACGGCACATCATAAAGATGTAGATATTATTTCTAAATCCCGCAGTACGGGAAGTACCCTAAAACCTTTTTTATATACGGGGATGTTGGATGAAGGATTAATACTGCCTCAAACTCTTGTTGCAGATATTCCTACAAGTATCAATGGATACCAACCTCAAAATTTTGATAATGAATACCAAGGTGTGGTTCCTGCTGGTAAGGCACTTGCCAGTTCTTTAAATGTGCCTGCCGTTAGGATGTTGCGACAGTACGGTCTAGATAAGTTTTATGGAGATTTAAAAGAAATGAACCTTGGAGGAATTAATAAACCCTCTAGTTATTACGGGCTTTCGATGGTGCTTGGAGGTGCTGAGAGTAGCTTATGGGAATTGACTAAAACCTATGCAGGCATGGCGCATACGCTCAATACCTTTACGAGTACTTCCAGTGAGTATGCGACAGATTCTTTTGACAAGTACAATTATTTGTTGGGGTTTTCGCCTTCGCAAAAAATGAATGAAGATCAAGCGCTAGAAAACGAGCCTGCTGTTTTTTCTGCAGGAGCCATATACAATACGCTAGAAACTTTACGAATGGTTAATAGACCAAGTGGAGATGAAAATTGGCAATTTTATGAAGGTGCACAACCTATTGCCTGGAAAACGGGAACGAGTTTTGGATTTAAAGATGCCTGGTCTGTAGGGGTTACGCCTCAATATGCCATAGGAGTATGGGTAGGCAATGCAGATGGCGAAGGAAGACCTGGAGTAACAGGTATACAGGCAGCGGCGCCCTTATTTTTTGATGTACTGCGTAGTCTGCCCACGAATGGGAAGTGGTTTGATACGCCCTACGATGATTTAACAGATGTAAAAATATGTCTCAAGAGTGGTCAAAGAGCGAGTGCCTATTGTCCCGTAGGAGAATTACAAGCTGTTCCCATAGCGGGATTAAAGAGCCATGCTTGTGCGTTTCACCAGCAACTTTACGTTACCCAAAATGAAGAATATCAAGTAAATTCTGATTGTTATGAACTCGATATGATGAAGGCAGAGACGCATTTTGTGCTTCCGCCTACCATAGAGTATTATTATGCCTCTCAGAATCCAGACTACAAAAAGCCGCCACCATTTCATCCAGATTGTAGTTTTTCTGGAGAACTGCCTATGGCTTTTATATATCCTAAGGATAACGAAGGAGTTATCTTACCCAAAGATTTTGATACGGAGCTAAATGATGTCATTTTTAAAATAGCGCATCGCAATCCTGAAACTAAGGTTTTCTGGTATCTCAATACCGAATATGTAGGACAGACGGAGACCTTTCACGAATTAGCGATTGCTCCCAAAGAGGGAGAATATGTGCTCACGGTTGTAGATGAAGACGGTAATGAAGTAAAAAAGAAAATTGAAATTTCTAGAGGATAGTGTAAAAATGTCGTAAAATTTACGACAAAATGCATATATTTGTATAAAGGAATAAGATATGGGAAGTACAAAAAACAATCTTGATGCTTTACTACCGCAGCTCGTTGCCGGCAGTGATGTAGTTTCTGAGCCAGCAGCGGCGTATAACACACCTGGCTTAAGTGCGCGTTCATCATTAAAACTCGTACACGTGTCACGTGAGGGATTATCCTATAAAAAATTTACTATTGCAGCGGCGGCTTTTCAATTTACTAAGCAGGAGCTTTCTAAAATCTTACATATATCAGATAGAACTTTAGAGCGTATTCATAAAGAAAAGAAGCGGCTATCTACTCCTCAAACAGAGCGTATTCTAGAGTTGTCTTTACTTTTTGAACACGGTTGGGAGTGTTTTGGAAATAGAGATAATTTTAGGCAATGGCTAGATAATGCCTATATCCCTTATGAAGGAGTGACACCACTTTCCTTGTTGGATACTACACAAGGGATAGACCTAGTTCATAATGCATTAGGTAGGATACAACACGGTGTTCTTGCATAATGCGTTGCTATCGTATCGCCGCTAAGAAGTATGCACAAAAACTCTCTGGAGAAGGCGCTCGCTTATATGGTGGTCGCTGGAATTCTGAAGGGTATTCATTAGTTTATACTGCTCAAACGAGCTCTCTTGCGATGCTCGAAATGTTAGTGCATATCAATGCACATAGCGTAGGAGATAATTTTTGTATTATGATTATTGAGGTTCCGGATGAGCTACTGGCAGCGCCTATTCTTAAGAGTGATTTGCCTTTGCATTGGAATAAGAATCCCCACGCGTATGACACTCAGCGTTTGGGTGATGAATTTATCGTAAAGGCAGAGAATGTCGCCATAGCTGTGCCCTCTGCAGTAAATCCCTTGGAACATAATTATTTAATTAATGATAGGCATCCGGCATTCTCTAAGGTGAAAGTGATAGATACCTTACCTCTAGATTTTGATAGAAGGCTATTGGATAAAAGTTAATGAACTTTTATTACCACCTTGTATACGGTTGTCTACTGAGTTGGGAGTTGTAGTATTTTTTATCTCCAGTAACTTCTTTACCTATCCATTCTGGCTTTATGAAGGTTTCAGATTCTGATTTGAGTTCTATTTCGGCAATAGTCAATCCCTCATTTTCACCATAAAACTCGTCTATTTCCCAAATATGATTTCCTAAAGGTACTTCATAGCGCGTCTTGTCTATAATTCCGGGAAGGCATAAATTAAGTAGGGCTTTTGCTTTCGCGAAAGCGATTTCTTCCTCAACTTCTAAACGCGTCGTACCGCTTTCATTGGATTTACCTTTTATCGTAAGAAAACCTTGTTCACCCTTAATCCTAATGCGTACGGTACGTTCTGGGTCTGTGCTGAGGTATCCTTGAGTGATGCGCGTGCTTTTTTGAGTTTCTGTCTTATAGGAGTCTGATAAGACTAAGAATTTGCGTTCGATTTCTAAAGTTTCGTTTTCATTCCCGCGTAGGCGGGAATCTTCTAAATTTTGCACTTTGGCAACTCTCCACGGCGGATTTTTACGATTATCTCCAGCAAAATAAAATATGATTTGGTTTCCATCTGGGTCTTTGAGCCGTGCTTCCCTCCATAACCAGGATTGGTCTGTTGGCAAGAGGTCAAAATGTGTTTTATCTTCGTGAAGACGGAGATCACGTAAGCGAGATACTTCTTCATCCAGCCGTGCAGTTTCAAAATAAACTATTGTACCTTCTCCTTCGGGTAATTTTGCCACTTGATGAATGGAGAATGTCGCATCGCCTTCTGGGCATTCAAAACGGGCATAGCGCGGTAATGCTTCTACAATAAGATGCAGGCCTAACTTTTTATAAAAAGCAATACTTTTTGCAACATCTAAAGAGGGAATAGTAACTTGGTTGAGGTTCATAGAGCGTAATTTCTAGAGTACGAGAATTTTTGAATGCTAGAATTACTCAAAGTTAGAATTTATATTCTAATCAGAACTCTTAATCGCATTAAGCTGTTTATTCTTAGTGGCGGCATATTGATAGCCACTTTCCCACCACGTACTCATTTTCTCTTTATTAAAGATAAGAGAGTTGGTCGTGAGCAATGTGGGCGTGTAATAGAGGTTAATGATTGCATTTTGATGGGAAGCTGCAAATTTGCCTATGGTAATGTTTTGTTTTTCGATGCGGTTAATCATAAAGTCGTGCAAATTCGAGATTAACGAAAAAACATTTTTTGAAGCCAGTCTATTGTATTGCGTTATTTCTGTCTCTAAGATAATAACATCTACTTCTGTCGCACCCCTATCTATGGCCTCTTTAATAGGTACAATACTCCCAAAACCGCCATCTGCATATTCACACCCTTCTTTTTTTACGAGACTCATAAAAGGGGTGTAGTTGCAAGAAATCCATATCCAATCACAAAAATCTTGATAGGAAACATCATTAATCGATTTATACTCTATGGTTTGTAGCGAAAGATTAGAAACGGTAACTAAAATGTCTTTATGGCTTTTTTGCAAGGTCTCGAATTCTGCCTCCGTAATTGTATTTTCTATAAGCTTACGTAAGTTACTACTATCCCCAAAAGTCTTGTGACCTCTCAAAAAATTATACAGGACTTTGAGATGACTCACACTTATCTGATCTTCTCCCCATTTGTTCTTACTTATGTGAAAAGGACAATTGCTAAAAATCGATTTTTGATTCACATTAGTAAACACTCTTTTGATTTTTTCAATTTTTTTGAGTGCTAGATGTGATATAAGTAAGCTGCCTGTTGAGGTTCCTATATAGAGGTCATAATCGCGCTTTTCTTTTTCAATTAAATACTGAACAACACCGCCTCCAAACGCTCCTTTACTACCTCCGCCAGAAATTACTAATGCTTTCATCTTAGATCCATTAGACGCTACTTTTTACTTGACCTTAAACATACTACATTTACAGTATGGATAGCCTCCTACCCATTAGAAAAATTATTCATATCGATATGGATGCATTTTATGCATCTGTGGCGCAATTGGACAATCCCGAATTACGAGGCAAAGCCATTGCCGTAGGTGGTGGAGGTAAACGTGGCGTAGTAAGTGCAGCGAGCTATGAGGCTCGTAAATTTGGAGTGCGATCTGCTATGGCGGGTGCGCTTGCGCGAAAACTTTGCCCGGAACTCATATTTGTGCCTTCTGATTTTGATAGATATAATGAAGTCTCAAGGCAGATTCGAACCGTTTTTGAGGAGTACACAGATTTAGTAGAACCCTTGTCTCTGGATGAAGCCTATCTAGATGTGACCCAAAACAAAGTGGGAATGCCTAGCGCGACAGTGATTGCCACTTGGATACGTCAAAAAATCAAAGAAACAACAGGACTTAATGCGAGTGCAGGTATAAGCATCAATAAATTTATAGCCAAAGTGGCAAGCGATATTAATAAGCCTAATGGTCAGAAAACCATTCCGCCAGAAGAGGTGATAGCATTTCTTGAGCAGTTAGACATCAGAAAGTTTTATGGTATTGGAAAAGTAACTGCCGAAAAAATGTACCAAAAAGGCATTTTTACGGGAGCAGATATGAAGGCAAAAACGCGTGAGTGGCTTGCAGATAATTTTGGTAAAAGTGGCGCTTATTATTACGACATTGTACGTGGCATACAACATAGTGAAGTAAAACCCAATCGTATAAGGAAATCCCTCGCGGCAGAAAGAACGTTTTCCGAAAATATTACTAGCGAAGTGTTTATGATGGAACGCTTAGAGCATATTGCAGAGGAAGTAGAAAAACGACTTAATACCAGTAAAGTAGCTGGAAAAACCGTAACGCTTAAGATAAAATACTCCGATTTTACCCTGCAAACCCGCTCTAAAACACTTGCCTATTATATTAGGTCTAAAGATATCATTCTAGAGACTGCAAAGGAACTGTTATATCAAGATATAATGAAAGAAAGCGTTCGCTTATTAGGCATCTCATTGTCCAATCTCAATACCGAAGACAAGCAAAAGGAACAGCCTAAAGAAGATGAAGAAATAGATGTCCAAATGAAGTTTGAGTTTTAACCCGCATTATGACATAGAAAGTCTATTCCGTCATGAAACTGCTGCAAAATATATCGCTGCGCTAGCATTTTATCAAAGCTTCTAGTAAGACTTGTAATTTTCACTATTTTTACACGATTGGAAAGGCCTAATATGTAGTCGTGATAAAGTGCTTTGATTAAAGTAGATTCTTCATAATTTTAAGAATAGAAATATGCAAAATAAATTACCCGCAGATCCCTCTGCACTTATTATTGGAATTGTAGGTATTGTTATAGGTCTAGCAGGTTGCTGTTGCTATGGATTTACTGCGATAATACCCCTTGTGTTGAGTATTTGGGGTCTAGTAGCTGCAAATAAGAGTATAAAAATTTATGAAGCAGATCCGACAATATATTCGGCATCTAGTAGAAGTAATGTAGGCATAAGTAGAATTCTTAATATCATTTCTATCATTATGAACAGTATGTTCCTTCTAGTTGTAATAGGGTTTGTATCCTTTATGGGGCTTGCAGGAATGCAAGGGATGTTTGATGAAATTAAAGAAGGCGCTTATCCAAGTGCTAATGAATGGGAGTATGAAGAAGGTGACCTAGAGATTGATGAATTGGAAATAGATCCATACATTGAGGATACCCTTTATATAGATGAGGTTGCTCCTGAGTTAGATACTATAAATTAATTATGCTTTCGCGAAAGCGAGATACAATAAATTATACTTTTTAAATATATATGGATTGTGAAAGCGGGATTAGATTTCTGCCTACACGGAAATAAAAAAATATGAGCAAAGACATACAATTCGTGAATTACGGACTCGAAAAAATATTTGAAGGAGCACAAGATTTCCTACCCTTA
>CAZXMY010000013.1:0-18649 GCA_964641325.1 uncultured Flavobacteriaceae bacterium
GCGCGTTCCAGGTTGGATAGCTGCTTTTAAGGAAGGATAAAATAACTCTGCATTATAATAACTCACTCCAATGAAAGGCATATACTTAGACACTTTTAAAATAGCCGCTTCCCTTGATGGCAGATCTACATAATGCCTATTTACATACCTCTTATGAGCGTATGGTAAAAAGCGATAGTCATTACCACTAATACTAGGATCTCCATTAGCTAGGTCTCCTGGCGAAACCACCAGCACCAAAGAACGAGCACTGCCCTCATTTTCAATAAAATGTTGTAGCATAAGATAGTGCGTACTTAGCGAAGTGTCGTCTACGCTAATATTGAATCCTTTTAGTCCAGTTTCATTATCTATTTGCTCAGTATTTAAAGTAGTGAGACCAGTACTAGATCCTAAAACAACATAGTCTAACTGAACATCTCTTAAGGTATTAGCAACAAATTGCGGTTTATAAAAATGAGACTGCCGCAAGAAATATAAGCTTAAAAGACTTACCAGTTGCAGCGCTATAAATGTCACAAAAATGAATACGGTTATATGCTTAATAAACCTCTTCATTAAAATTGAAAATAAATAAACTGCGAAGGATCTTTAAAAGCTCCCATTAAAAATATACATAGTACGATAAAAATACCGCTAAGCATATTTAATTGCACCTCTGTTCGGGCTTTTACATATGCCCTAGTTTCAAAGAGTAACATGCAAAGTATCGAAAACAAACAGATAGCAAATAGTAACAAATTCTTGCTTGTTTTTATAAATAAACGAGCTTCAAAAAGATCTGAACCCAATAGAGACATAATGTACTCATTTGCGATGGTAATACTATCTGCTCTAAAGTAAATCCAGCCAAGGGTAACTAAGATAAATGTCATAAAAATACGCACTACATCTAGCAATGAAATTCCTGTTGTGTTTACATCACTTCTATTTCTCTTTATTAGTAATAACGGGATAAATAACAAGGCATGAAAAGCACCCCAAACAATAAATGTCCAATTTGCACCGTGCCAGAAGCCACTCACAATAAATATGATAAATACATTACGAACTTGCTTCCAAACGCTACCTTTTGAACCTCCTAGCGGAATATAAACATAGTCCCTAAACCACGTGGATAATGAGATATGCCATCTACGCCAAAAATCGCCTATATTTTTTGAGAAATAAGGAAACTTAAAATTGGTCATGAGATCAAAGCCAAACAACCTTGCTGTTCCAATAGCTATATCAGAATATCCAGAAAAATCTCCATAAATCTGAAATGCAAATAATATGGCTCCCATCCATAACTCGCCTGCCGAATAAGCGGTGTGATTTTCAAAGATTTGGTTTACAAAAAAAGCGCAATTATCTGCTATTACCACCTTTTTAAACAGCCCCCAAATAATTAAATAAAAACCAGATTTTCCCTGTTCAAAAGTAAAGTTACGCTTACGCGAAAACTGAGGTAATAAGTTCGTAGCTCTTTCTATAGGCCCAGCGACTAGTTGAGGAAAAAAGGCCACATAAGCAGCAAAATTTACAAAACTCTTAGAGGGCTCTAGTTTTTTTCTATAAATATCTATCGTATAACTCAAGGTCTGAAACGTATAGAAAGAAATCCCTACAGGTAAGACTATGTTAAGCGTAGACGCATGCATCTCTACACCCAGTCCAGACCAAGCTGATATCCAACTATCAATAAAAAAGTTATAATATTTAAAGAATCCCAATAAGCCTAGATTAACAACGAGACTCGTAAGTAAAAGACCTTTTCGACTTGAGGCAGAATCCTGTTTAGATAAGAGGTCACCAATCAAATAATCTACAACCGTACTTAGCGCAATTAATGAAAGAAAACGATAATCCCACCATCCATAAAACACGTAGCTCGCAACTAGAATAAAAAAATTCTGTAATTTCAAGCTGCGATTTAGCACGAACCAATACACTATAAAACATAGTGGAAGAAAAATCAAAAATTCTAATGAATTGAATAACATCTAATTTTCGTTTTGTATTTCGCGTTGCGCAATGATACGTGAAAAATCTTCGGCTCCCATTTTATTTAGATGCCCGCAATTAAAGAAAAATGTCTCTTTATTATCGTACAGCGATGAATAATCCCATAAACGAGCGACTCGCTTATTCAATTGCTTCATGGCCGTCTCACGTCTTTGCACATCAGGACAGTAAGGAGCCGTAAAAAACTGCAATTCTTTTCCCATATCGTCTATAAGAGCCTGCAACGCCTCTACTTCGATACTAGAAGTGCTAATCTGCTTAGGAAAAGAAGTAGCAACATACTTTCCTACCCCAATTTTAGGAGCAAAACCTACATTAAGATCAGTACGTGGTTTTTTATTGATCATACTACTAAAAAATTCTCTAAAACCAATTACCTGATCATTTTTCATAAATCTGTAAAAAGGAATGGTCTTTTGTGCTTTTTCTATTGCTACCATATCCAATTCGCTTTTTACAGAGCCTTCATTAATAAATGGCATTAAGCGCGCTTTAAAATTACTAGATAACCCCCTATGATTATAGTTATAATCTAATTGTAAAAATGCCTTTTCAAATTTTACATTATTGGCTTCCATAAGCCGCATCAAAACTACCATATCACCAATAGAGCCACCAGAAATGCCAAAATTAATACAAGACTTCCCAGTTATTTCTGTAATAATCTTACAATCTATATGATTTTCGGTTCTTGAACTGCCTAGAAAAACATATTCATAGTGCGCATCAGACAGCTGTAATATTTTTTGAATCTTAGAACGAGGTTCACTCTTTTTAAAAACATAAGAGTAGGCGATATCTAATATCACCATCTGAACGATAATGATTATTAAAATGAGTACTATGTGCTTGATAAACCCCTTCATTAAAACTGAAAATAAATAAATTCTTGATGATCTGAGTATACTCCCAAGGTTATTAATAATAGTAGTATTACTGTAGTTTTCAACCATTTAAATTTTCCTAAAAAAGGATGCTCTTCCTTTCTATGAAACCACTCTATACAGACTAAAAAACCTATTAGACCTAGCATTTCTATGCTATATCGTTCTATGGATAAATATGCAACACTAATATTTCCACGAGTAAAAAGACGTAAACAATATTCCCAAGCTATTCCAACACTATCCGCTCTAAAGAAAATCCAGGCAAGGGTAGTCAATAAAAAGGTAGTCAGTATTTGCACTAACTCTTTTAATGAAGGCAGTGGTCCTTTATCTGCTACTTGATTTAAATTTTTTCTGTTTTTGGCGCGTAGTAATAAAGGAATAAAGAACAAGGCATGCAAAGCTCCCCAAACGATAAATGTCCAGTTAGCACCGTGCCAAAATCCACTTACTACAAAAATAATTGTCACATTTCTTAACTGTTGCCTCTTACTTCCTCTAGAACCTCCAAGAGGAATATAAACATAATCCCTAAACCATGTGGATAGCGAAATATGCCACCTACGCCAAAACTCGGCAATATCCCTAGAAAAATAAGGTAAATTAAAATTACGCATCAAATTAAACCCTAACAATCGAGCCGTACCAATAGCTATATCAGAATAGCCAGAAAAATCTCCATAAATCTGAAATGCAAAATATACAGCTCCAAGCCCTAGTGTTAGACTATTGTGGTCTTGATAATTATCAAAAATAGTATTTACATAAGTTGCACAACTATCTGCAATCACTACTTTTTTAAACAATCCCCATAAAATCAGATTCAAACCAGAAATGGCTTGTTCATTATTAAAAATACGCTTTCGCGAAAACTGAGGTAGCAAATTAGACGCTCTTTCTATCGGTCCTGCTACTAGTTGAGGGAAAAATGCAACGTATGCCGCAAAATTAATAAGGTTACTCTCTGGTTTAAGTTTTCCTTTGTAAACATCAATTGTATAACTTAAGGTCTGAAAGGTATAAAAAGAGATTCCCACAGGAAGAATAATTTGAAGAGTAGTAGGGTGCATTTCCACTCCTAATCTAGCCCAGACATCTATCCAACTTTCAATAAAGAAATTACAATATTTAAAAAAGCCTAAAAAACCCAAATTTACCACAAGGCTTATCCCTAATAGTATCTTCTGTCTTGAACGATTTGTATACTTTACCATATATTTTGCTACGGCAAAATCAATAAGAGTACTTAAAGCAATCAAGGCCAAAAAACGATAATCCCACCAGCCATAAAACACATAGCTTGCAAGTAGGATAAAAACATTTTGCACTTTAAGATTTTTTTGTAACACAAACCAGTACAACACAAAGCACAGTGGTAAGAAAATTAAATACTCAAAGGAATTGAAAAACATACTATTGCTTTACAAGGTTTTGTAGATCCATAGCTAATTTGTTAGAAAATAAATTAGCCCCCTTTTCATTAAGATGAAAACTATCGTAGAAGTAATCTTTATTAAATGATATAGAATCTTTAGAATAATCAAGAAATGAAATGGCTTCATTCTCCGCTACTAATTTCTTTAATTTATCCTGTATTCCTTCCATCTGCTTATGAACAAGCACCCGTCTATCTTCTAATTCGGGCGCCCAAACAAGGACTACGCGACTAGAAAGTGCCATATCTTTTATCATGGTTAATACCTGATTATAATCATGGTCTGTAACCCGTATTTGATCTGCATTTTTAAGTCTATTCAAATTAAATTTATCTGCTTTATATTTTTTATTGACAGGCGTATGACCATCTTTAGAAGCAAAAATTGGACGTTTTATTCCTAAGAACGACATTATCCCTTTTACAAAAAAAACTAAGTTAGTATTATACTTTACAAGAGGCATGAAACTTAATTCCTTTGAAGAATTGTCATAAGAATTCAAAAAATATCTAAGTTCCTTTTTAGCAAAAAATGGAATAAATTGCTGAGTTTCTGGCACCTCATTAGAAGGGCTAAAATGGGATAAGTCTATATTTTGAATAACAACTTTAGGCTGTGCATTGTATGCTAAATAAATCTCATACTTCTTTTTTTGTAGATTATATGAAGCGGCATTAAATCCTAGATTATACGTGGATAATTCTGTTAGTTTCTCAATTTCATTAGGATTATAATTTACACAGGCACGTGAAGATCCCAATATGACAATTTCAGAAGAAATATCTCCATCAAATAATTTTTTCCATTCTTCAAATTTAGTATTGGGTAAAGTTCTAAGACCCTGATCTGCAACCCACTCTAGCCCTATCGCAAGCACAAAGCCCGTTACAAAAAATATTAAAATATGTGTAATAAATGATTTCATAAAACTACTATCATTTTAAGAGCTATATGTTGTTTGCAAGGCCGCAATAATTCTATTTGATGATTTTTCTACTGGGTGATGCACAATCTTTTCAAACCATCTATGAGTTTCCTGAAGGTTATAC
This sequence comes from uncultured Flavobacteriaceae bacterium, assembly GCA_964641325.1. GTDB lineage: Bacteria > Bacteroidota > Bacteroidia > Flavobacteriales > Flavobacteriaceae > Dokdonia. The sequence goes on from CAZXMY010000013.1 coordinate 5,380, forward strand.
GATTCCTTATCTAGGATAGTAATTAAATGATGTAATATTGTTTCTTTACTATCTAACCACACGACTGCCTTCTTATCCGGCATAGATTGAAAATGAACATATTTATATATTTTGTAAATGTCTTTTATAGTCGTATCACTTCCTTCGGGATTGTAATTTAAATAGGCGCACGGTTTACCGTGCGCAGCATAGTCAAAGACCATACTAGAGCCTACATTAATAACTAACTGCGTGTGATGTGCAATATTAGCTTGTAGTTGTAAATCTGCTTTAGTAGGTATTTTTTTATCCCATTGAGCACCTACAGATTCCCACAAAGGAGCTACTGGAATAACAATATCCCTATATTTTTTTAGTACCCAATCATAACGATTAGAAAAATCTACAGGACAACGTCTAAAAATTATCCCTACTTTTTTTTCTCTACTGCTATTATATACTCCTACAGCATTTGCTACATCTGCTAAGTATTGCGGATCAAAAGGAGAGGTAGTAACATCATCTCCCGAAAAACAGATATACTGGTTAGCTGTATCCAAACCATAAGCTTCAAAAAACTTCACTCTTGACTGCAATGTCGTTTTTTCATAATGATTTTCAAACTGCGGTGTACCTGTGATATGCACTTGCGATTGTTTTGTAAAAGGATAATACATAGCTATTTCTTTTTTCATATGTTCAGACCATACTAGATAATGATCTGCCTCAACTACAAGTGTCGCTTTAGGTAGGTTATCCCAAGAAAATATAGCACATGCGGTAGGTATGCCTAGCGTTTTCGCAGCTTCCATAGGCGCAACAGCAGCTATAGGTCTTTGACTGGCGCAAAAAACAAGATCGGGTTGGATATCTTTAATGGATTGTAAGCACTTTTTGTAATAGGGTGTACTCGCTTCTTGCTTTTTTAATTTTTCGCGTAAGCGCAGTATATACTCAGGAGTAGGATTCTTTCTAATATATCTTTTGGCTAGCAGCGTTTTAAACTTGTTTTTAATGCCTTTAGTATTCCATGTAAACGTATAGGCATCAAAAATGGGATTTCCTGTTTGCACCTTAAATTTATTTAACTCCAGGCGTTTAATTGCATTTTTAAGTGCATCGGTTTGCCAATGAAGTTTTACTTTAGGAAACTTCATTTCTCGATATCCTATAGCCTGTAGGTCTAGCGGCGTATTATTCCAATATACCAGTTCAATGCCTTCCTGCTTTGCCAATCGAGCAAAATCTGTGTATACGTAATTACGTAAACTTACGCCATCGGGTATAATAATTAGCACTTTAATGGCCAAGCTGTTTTAATAATTCTTCTGCCACTGCCCAATCTTCTAATGTATCTATATTGATATGCGATGCTGGATTAGAAAGGATATAACCCATCTTAGTTCCATAAAAAGTGCCTTGTTGGATCAAGGCTATACTTGTAAGATAGATACTTCCATCACGGTGATAAGCCGCTGGCAAATCTTGTCTTCTAGAAATAATCTCTTTCTCACCTGTACTTATAGATAAATTACCTTTTTTTTCTTCAAAAACCCAGTGAGGATTGAACTCATGAGGTACTGGCAAAACAGAAATTAATGAATCTAATCCTTTTGTGAGGTATGTATTTATTGCAAGATCTATACTCGTGCTTTCACGAAACGGCGTCGTGGGTTGTAATAAGCAAACAGCATCATAATTTTGATCCATCTCGTTCAAGTAGGCAACCGCATGTTGCACAACATCTATGGATTTTGCAGTATCGCTTGCTAAAACCTCCGGTCTTAAAAAGGGCACATCTACTCCCATTTTCTGACCTATTGCAGCGATCTCAATATCATCTGTAGAGATAACGATATCTGTGAGTAATTTACTCGTTTTAGCCGTTTCTAAGGTATACTGTATTAAAGGCTTATCCCCTAAGTTCTTTTTGTTTTTACCGGGCACTCCTTTGCTACCTCCACGCGCTGGTATGAGACCTAGCACACGCATTAATAGGTAATAGTTTTATGAAAACTCAGTTCGCAGCTGGCCAGAATATTTGCTATTTTCTTCCCAGAATCTCCTTCTCCGTAAATCGCAGAGCCTTTTATCTTATCTCCGTGCATTTGAGCTATTATCGCCTGTTTAATGGCACTCTTATCATAAGGAACATCCCGTACATTTGTACCGCGATCACGCCCATTTTGTCTCGTACCAATATTAACAACAGGCACTCCTAGAAATGCACATTCTCGAATTCCCACACTACTGTTTCCAATCAGACCTTTTGAATTAACGAGCAACTTCAAGAAATCTTCAGGCTCCATATTTTTAAAGAAACGTATGTTGGTAGGATTTATGTTTTCGCGAAAGCTTCTAATCCCATTACTCGTTCCGTCTGAACCTGCATCTACATTAGGCCAAAACCAAAATGTAGGTACTCCTAATTCGTGAACTACTTCTAAGGTTTTAAGAACGTCTTCCTTCGCACTTTTATATTCTGTTGTTACAGGATGTTGCATCACCACAAGATAATCGCCGCTGGCATCTATGGTGGCTCCTACTCCGCCATACTTTTCTATAGGTTCAAAATCTAAAGATGGGCTTTTCTTAATGCTGTACGCAATATCAATAGAAGGGCATCCTGTATTAAATACTTTTTCAGGTTCTTCCCCTAGTTTTATAACACGCTGTTTAGCAGTTTCGCTCGCTACCAGATGAATATCTGCCAGCTTTGTATTTGCATGGCGTACTTTTTCATCTATATTACCTGTAACCTCACCACCTTGTATATGTACTAATGGAATATTTTGATAAGATGCTGCAATAGAAGTAGCTATGGTCTCAAAACGATCTGCTATGGTCACAACCATATCCGGTTGTAATTTATCAAAAACTGTGGCGAGCTCCATCACACCTAGTCCTGTGGTTTTTGCCATTGCCGTTTTATTCTCTCCTTCCAGTACCATATACACCTTTTCTGCAATGGTAAAACCGTCTTTTTCTATATATTCAACCGCATTACCATATCTTCCAAGTAAGGCAGCACCGGCAACAACGAGTTGTAGCTCAAGATCAGTATTTTTATCTATTGCCCTTAACGCCGTCTTTATACGACTGTACGAAGGCCTTGCCGTAATTACTACGCAGACTTTTCTATGCATACTATCTATTATATTTTCTTCTTTTTGAATATACTATTTTTGACTTTAATTTCTGCCTTAACCAATATACATATTGTTTTAATGAAGGGTGTACAAAAAATACTTTTATCCCTCCTTGCCAGTCAGAGCTTCTAAAGATTCCCTCTGGGTCGTTTTTTTCTAGACTAACGATGTGCACGAATATAGATGATGGAAACAAGCCTCTAATCACTTCTTCTTGATCTTTACGATCTCCTTCTATAGCGATAATGGCATTTTTATCCAGCATTTGTGTCAATGTATCGAAAGAATCAAATCCACCATCTACAATGACAAGATCTAATGGAGCGGAGGTTTTTTTGATGCTAGAAACCGTTGGATAAATTTGAATACGGCGGTAGATCTCAGGCGTTACATTTTTTGAAAGACTTTCTAAGCAAAATTCATTTGCTTCTGTGCCTAAATAGCTAATATGTCTGTCAAAATAATCAAGAATTGTACTCGGTAGCGTACCTATGCCCAAGCCTATTTCTAAAATAGAAGAACTCTTAAAGATATGCACCAATTCAACAATTTTTAAAATCGCAAACTCTCCTGCTATATGCTGACTTCCCTCGTATTTGGAAAATTCTAGATATTTTGATTTTACAAAGGCTCTCATATAACTAAATATGTTTTTCTGTTAGGAAATCCCATTTTTTCATAGCCGTCTTAAGTGGTTTGCCTAGCACAGTTGTAAATTGTGAAGCGTCTATTCCATAACCTTTGGGCTTCTTTGCTTCTAAGTCTTCAAAATTTAGAATATGACCTTGGGACAGATCCTTGTTTACTGCAAGTGATTTCTCAAAAATCTGTTTTAATGCGGTAAACTGTTTATTAGAAGATTTATCGATAGTATGCTTTCGCGAAAGCGCAACCTGTCTAATACTTTTTACCATTTGCGCTATTTCTCTAATCTCTATAGAGGAAGTCGCATCGGGTCCAAAATCTTCTCTAGAAAACACGGCGTGAAATTCTAAAATATCTGCACCCAAAGCTGCGGCAGCAATACAAGTGCCAATATCTGCAGAGTGATCAGAAAATCCCACTGTAACCTTATAACGATCTTTTAGCTCTTGAATCACGTTAAGGCCATATTGCTCAGGTGCCGTTGGATAACTGGTAGTACATTGTAAAATAGAGTAAGAAACTCCTCTTTGTTGTAAAAAGGCAACCGTAGCATCTATTTCTTCTAAGGAACTCATGCCAGAGGATATGATGACGGGCTTTCCTGTGTGTGCAATTTTCTCTAGTAATAAGAAGTTATTAACCTCTCCAGATCCGACTTTATATCGCTTCACTCCTATTTCTTCAAGGAGATCTACTGCCGCATTGCTAAAAGGGGAAGACATGAACTCTAACCCGGCTTTATCACAAGCCTCTTTAATTTCCACCCATTGTTCTTTAGTAAATTCCATACGCTTCCAGTAGTCAAAACGAGTGGCATCTTGATCAGAAAATTTTATTCTAAAAGGCTCATGAATACTACTCTCTGCAACTGCAATATGAGTTTGGAACTTAATGGCATCTACTCCGGTTCCAGCAAGTGCCTGTATATACTCTATGGCTTTAGGAAAGCTTCCGTTATGCGCTTGGGCGATTTCTGCTATGATAAAGGGATTATTCATGCGCTAAAAAATATATACTTTGATCTTTCCATAATTCCTTTTTTATAATACGAAATGAATATTTATCAAATATGGCTTCTAATTGAAACGAGCTATAGTCACTTAGCCAACCGTTGTTGAGTCTATTTTGAGTACAAATGTCACTACAAGCATACGACAAAGGAATATATTTGACCGATTTAGACAATGCCAGAAATAGTGGGTCTAGGTCATACACATATTCCAGTACACCACTAAAAAGTGCTGTATCGTATGGTGTTAAATCTAAGGTTACTGGATGTACATTTAAGTCACACACCAAGTAGTGTTCTTTGCGTTTAACTATATCTACGGGTTGATAGGAGATGGTCTGATTTAACACCTCTTCTAGTATAGCATTACCTGCTCCAAACTCAACAACACTGCTATGGTCTTTAATAAATCGAGAAAGCAATACCGTTCTGTCTTGCCAGTTGTCATGCATTACATTTGCTTTACTCCATCTTTGAATGTCGGACAGTCTTGATTTACGGAGGTCTCGAACTCTTTTAGATTCTGTACTAGTCTGCTTAACCCAAGCTTTAAACCATTTGTATATACGCTTCTTCAATTTTCCTTATTAAATTCTTTCTATTGCATCTAGATCTAATCTCTTTTATATTATTCTCAAAACAATTCTCAATCATACTGTGATCACTTAAAGCCTTTGTTAGAAGACTTTTTATTTCTTCAACATCTAATGAATCTTTAATGAGAAGACCATTTTTTTCATCCTCTATGATTTCACTTGTAACTCCTCCTGGATTAGACTGTATTGGGAATGCACCATTACCCATAGCTTCTAGAAGTAAATTTGGGATGCCATCTGAAAGACTATTACCAATATACAGATAAGAGTCGGACAAAAGTTCCAATATCTGGCTATTCTTTATTGGTTCATTTCTAGGGTATATTTCCATTTTTAATTTAGTAGTATGAGCCGCCTTTATATGTGCAATACTATCTTCGCTGGCACCCAAGAAAACTAGTACATAATCTGCGAACATACTCGTCGGAAGTTCAAAAATAGCTTTAGCAACAACCTCTCCTCGCGCTATTTCGTCATCATATGCTTTTATAAAAATACGATTTCTTTCATCAGGCCTTTTTAAGTTATCGAAAGGAAGATTAAAGTCTATACCGCCATTACCTGGGAAAACCCCAAGATGAACTCCTTCAAATCCACATTCTCTCAATATTCTAGCATCCCTTTTACAATCTGTAAACATATAATTAAGATGCTTTACAGATTCGTAAAACTGATCTCTTGAGATACCTAGTTCCTTAAAGTAATACACATCACTGCCCCAAGAGCTTCCTACCCATTTAATATTGCGATACCGCTTAATTACATCAAGAATTGGAATTATACTTATTTGAAATGCAAAACAGTGTACTACATCTGGCTTAATTTCTTTTACGTAATCTTCGAAAGCTTTTGAGATATTGCGTTCATTTAGTTTTTTGATAAAACCAAGTTTTTTGATAAGGTAACGTCCTTTTTTAAGACGTAATCTCCAGTCTGACTTTTGCGTAACCCAAGGCAATTCTTTAATAACGCCTTCTGCACCTAACGCATCAAACCAAAATACTTCATGTCCAGAATTCTCAAGTTGCGAGGTCCAACGTCTAAAATGTATAGAATTCATACTCACCATTAGTATTCTCATCCTAGCGTACTTAAATTAATATCTAGAAGAATTTTGTCGGTCACTCGGTCAAAAGTATACCTATAAGGTTGATTACGCAATTGATTGACTATAGTGCTCAAAACAGCTTGATTAACAGTACTCATTTTTAAAAATTGAGGTGTACTTTTACCCAAGGCTTTTTTTAGAATTTCTTTAGATGTACCCGCTTTGATATGCGGTATGATTTCTACACGTATTGTTGATCGATATGTACCTGCTGTAAGTTGCGCCAAGAACGAATCTACTCCTTCTTGGGTGGCATCTATTTTTATTAACTGCTCGGGCTCATCAAGTTTTTTATAAGAGCTTGCTTCTGGTAGCACGCCCCAATCCATATTTCTATTAGCAATTATTTTTCTACTTGATTTGGTTAAAGCGAGATAGCGCTGGTTTATTTTCTCTAATACGGGATGAAATGGAGCTCTACTATTTTTAGAACGATAATTCTTAGGATGCCACTGGTGGAGTAAGAGACATTCTTTATTATAAAAATGAACCTTGTATCCTGCATTGCTTAATCTAATGTGTACATCTGTATCTTCTGCACCCCAACCGTGATAGAACTCGTCAAACCCGTGGATATCTTTTAAAACAGCAGTAGGGAATAGTGTTATTCCTGTAGCCTCTTCATTGGTTTTAAATTTTATCTGATATTTATGAAACCCCTTTTGCTGCGCGCTTTCTTCTTCTGTCAGTATTCCTACTTGAAAAAAGAAGATCTCTTTTTCAGGCACTAATTCTAGGGCTCTTTGAACAAATTCCGAATGAAAAATCATATCCATATCTGCCACCATAAAAAATGGCGTGTTACACTGTTTCAAGGCGATATTAATTGCTCGGGTTTTTTGCCATAATTGACCCTGTGTTGGACACATCACGGTAGTAATATTTTTATAACTATCGACTAACCGCTGTAAATCTTCTTGATAAGAAGGCGCACTGCCGTAATCTACAACTACTGCAGTGACACCATCAATACATTGGGATGCAAGAGAACTCAATGTTCTTTGCACTGTTGTGAGACTGCGATTACGGTTAGGAATGACAATGGTGAGCACTACTATCGTTTTAAGTTAATACTTTTTTCAGGTAACTTGCAGAAAGATACTGTTCTAAATCTGGTCTATTTAAATGTGTATACCCCTTTTTTCTCCATTCCATATACATTTTTGACAAGGCTTGGGCGATACCATCTATTTCTTTAAACTCAAAGCTATATGGATAATCTTCTCCTAAAAGTCGTTTACATTCGCTATAATAAGGCCCTACTAAGAGAATAGGCTTATTTGCAGCAACACAATGGGCAAACTTACCTGGCAAGAATGGACTTATCTCAGATTGTGCTTCTAGAATTATATTTACAACTGTTTGTTGTTGCATCAAGTAGACCTGCTCAAAAGGCACATAATCTGAGCTAGCGTACAATTGAGGTATGATTTTCTCTTGGTCTCTAAACAAGCTTGTATAAGTACCTGGTTTTCCTAAAAACAATAACTGACTATCTATGGCCGCCTCTGGATGCGCTACCAAAAACTTTTTATAAGCAAGAAGTACAGGTTCTGGATTGCGTAAGTTCAATAAATTGCCTCCGTGCAAAATGCTAAATTTTTGGGAATCAAAATAGTTAGGTAATGCTGTTTCAGGAATTTCTATTTTGCTTATTTGATGTGGGATAATTATTGATTTTTCTTTTATATCCACAAAATAACTTTCCATCCATTCTTTTAACAGCATACTAGGAAAAACCATAGTACGTGCTTTTTGCGTAACCTTTCTAAAGAAGCTTCTTTTTTGTCTGTACCCAATAGGCACAAAGTTATAAGGTCTAGGATAGAGCTGTTGTGGATAAGGATCGTGCACGTATGCATACCATTTTGAATGCCATTGCTCATCCTTAAGAACGGCGTAATGCGCTCTAAATTGAGTTCCTTTACCCAGCGTCCAGATCATATCAAAATTCTCTGGAGCGTATTCTTTTAACGCTTTCGCGAAAGCTTTCTCGGCCACTTTCCAATTAAAAGAAAAACCGCTACGCTTTTCAAACCCATTTCCAATATTAAGTCCAAACCATTTGTAGATATAGCGTTGCAGCCTACTTAAGAAATAATATCGCGATTTTGGTTCTAATATAGCAACCGTATCGACACCTTCCAGCGTAATATCTTTTTGAGAATAATGCAAAGCAGTCACTGTAAAACCTGCGGCCACCATATTTTTTATTAAAGCCACACGTCCTTTTGTCCCGCTGCTATCATTTACATCGAGAGACTCTACAAGTATTAGAATATTGTTTGTGTCTTTACTCATAAAAAACTAATCACGCTCTAAGTTTCTTTTTAAATTTAAAGGCAATCACGTACAAATTATGAAATCTATTTCTCGTCATCAATTTACTCTTTATAGAAGAATCCAATGATGATTGATTTATGAGGTGTTTAAAGATTTCTTTTTGATTAATATGCTTGCTAAGGGCTAAAAAATACTTGGATAGTTTATAGCTAAGTTTCCCTTTTGAATTTAGGTTATCTATTATTAAACGAGCGGCCTCCACCTTACTTTTAATCCTAATAGGGGTTTTTCTTTGAAATTCCCCTGTATTAGAATTATCGTGTTTTCGTCCAAAAAATAATATTTTGTCTAGCGTTACACCTATTGCTCCATTGGCCAAAATTCTAGAATAACATTCCCATTCTTCTGCAAACATTAAGTTTTCATTAAATGGGTTATCTCTAAGGCAAGCAGCCTTCCACATAACAGCACAAGAATTAAAAGATTGTATGCCCATTATCATATCTTCCAATACATCCGAGCCTAATAATTTTTTGTTATAGGTATCAATAAGATCAAAATTATAATCAAAATCGTTATGAAAAACAGTGCGTTTATACCTACAATAATCCACATTTTCCAATTTCAGTTCTTTAACGCATATTGCTAAGTTATCTGGGTGTACAATATCGTCGTCATCAAAAAATATGATATAATCTGCATGGGCCACACTTACTCCAAAGTTCCTACAGCCAGGAAGGCCTTTCTTATGCGTATTAGGTCTTTTATAGTATGTAAATCTTGTGTCTTCTTTTAATAAAGGAGCAATCACGTCCTGAGTATTATCTGTACCGCCATCGTCAATAATAAGACATTCCCAATTTGTAAATGATTGTTTACTAATAGATTCTAGCGTTTCTGTAATAAAGTGCGCTCTATTATAGGTAGCCATTATGATGCTTACTTGTGGCGTCTTCATAAGGCAAACACTTTTTTAATAAATCGTAAAGGCCTGAGAATTGCTGCTCCTATCCTAAACTCTTTACGTTCTTGAACTTTAGTAATTTCTCGAGATAGCCTCTCTTGCTCTCTTCTAAAAAAGTCTAGGGTAGTCTCAAGACGATTTTCGTACAACTCAGGATGTTTACAAAATATATAATGCAGCAGTTGCGGTCTCTTTGTTTTGGCGCTGTGTGTAGTGAATTTTAAAGAAGACCTATACATAAATAGCGCTTCTGGTAGCACTACTGCTTCACCTCCATTTTTAAGCAAACGTATCATCATCTCCCAATCTTCATAACCCTCTCTCATCTCTTGATCATAACCGCCTATTTCCAGTAGCTCATTTTTTCTAAAAAGTCCGTTGCCTACAGAAGCATTTCTAAAAAGGTAGGCTTCTATAGAACCCCCTTCCATTTTTACCAAGGGTCCCATTGTATTTTCATGAAATCTCTGCACATAGGAGCTCACAAATTTTACTAAAGGTTTCTTCAGTAATACAGAAATAGCTTTGGCTACAAATTCTGGCATAAAATAATCATCAGAATCTAGGATAAGGATATAGTCCCCACTACCCGCATGTATTCCTTTATTGCGAGCTGTACTCTGTCCTGTATTTTCTTGAGTAAGCAGTATGTCTATATGATTTTTTAAGTTGTGTAGTACTTGTTTTGTCTCATTATTAGACCCATCGTCTACAACAACTATTTCTATAGAAGGATATGTTTGATTTTTGGCAGAGAGGATACACTGTTCAAGATACACCCCTGTATTGTATACAGGGATAACTACAGACACTACGGGGAAATCTCTATTGCTCAAACTATCGCAGTATTGACTTAATTTTACGAATCCAAGATACGCTATTCGTCGCTCTATTCTTAAAAAAAGCGTGTTCTTCTTCTACAAGCGAAGAGAATTTTATCACAAGTCTATCGTATAGTTTTTTCTTCATAAACCCGATATACTCCGGATAAAAAACTCCTAAACGCTTTTCAATCACTTTCCAGCTATTAATTGCAGCTATTGCTTTATCCCTTTTATCTATCGAACTCACAGTTTGGGTGTTATCTATTCGATACCACACATGTACATCTGATGCAAAGACTATGGACGGGTTTACTAAAAATACTTGAGACATAAAATCTCCATCTTGATTGGTACGTAACGATTCGTCCCAAACAATCTTATGTGTATTGAGGAAATTTTTAGGAATTAAATAAGCGTGTATAGGCAAAAAACCAAACTTATGCGTAAGTGCGTTTAAGAACTGCTTGCTCGTTTTAAAATCACGATACACCTCTAAATCTTCGTGCAGCGCGTTAGCTTCTCCTTCTTTGTAATAACCCCAAGCACAAGTTGCTATAGCATTTTTAATTACCGACACTCGCTCTAATTGGGTGGTCAACTTCTTATCACTTATTAAATCGTCACTATCGAGCCACTGTATATAGTTTCCTTTACTTTTAGAAAAACCATAATTTCTACAAGAATTTGCACCTTTTACTTTGTTATTAGGTCTTTGAAGGAATTGTATTCTTGAGTCTGCTTTCGCGAAAGCGGTAACCAACTCTTTGGTACCGTCAGTACTGCCATCATCTACCACAAGGCATTCCCATGCAACGTACGACTGCTGCTGTACAGATTGTAATGTCTCACCTATACAATGCGCTCGGTTATAACTAGGTATGATTATGGAAACTTCTGGTTTCATAAATAATGGTTCCCTAAGGTCTGGTTTTGAGATCTACTTTTTCGTATTTCTTTTACCCAATTGCCTAATAACTTCTTTTCTTTAAGGTAGCCACTTGCCCTATTAAAATCGAGTCGTATTCTACTTTTTAATGCATTTTTAGCGAGAGTTGCCTCTTCTTTCTCTATAAGCATATCTATGTCGAATAAATTAATATTAGCAAGACGTACTTTATACCTATTCTCTACCCTTTTGAAATAGGCTAGACTAAACGCTTCTGGTTTTTGGTGTAGACGCCCTTCTCTATCATGATAGAGTGTGCTTTCAGGAACTACACCCACCTTTAACTTGTGATACTGTACGCGTTGTACATAATTATCATCTTCTCCATAATGAAAGAAAATAGGATCAAATCCTCCTATCATCTCTAATGTTTTCTTTGGCAAGTACCACCCTGCAGCATTTACAAAGGGTACTTCGTACACCTCTTTTAATCGTTTTGCAATAGCATCACCGTAAAACTTAGGCTGACTATCATATGCCATATACTTAGAAAACTGATTATCTAGCGCATCTCCAATTCCATTGTAATGCACAGGACTTAAAATACCAAAATCTGGCAAATCTACCGCAACACGCTCTAATACTGCAATTGTATTGGGTGTGACATAAGCATCTTGATTAAGTAAAAAAACCGCCTGAGCTCCTTGGGCAATAGCCCAAGAAATCCCTTTATTATTTGCCAGCCCGAAGCCTAGATTTTCCTTTTCTTGTAATAGGGTGTGTTGCGGGTACTCATTTTGTATAAACTCACATGTAGCATCAGTAGAAGCGTTGTCTATTAGTACAACTGGATATTGTGCTGGTATAGAAGATAAGGTGCGTTCTAGCCATGGCATCCCGTTATAGGTGACAATAATGATATGTGTTTGAAGTGTTCTAACCACGTAATGTCCTTTTAATTTTAGTTTTTAATCTCTTTTGAAGAGTATACCAGCGATTGTATTTAGATTTTAATCTATGCTGTTCCCCAGGATGTAACAGATCTAGAAATTCTTTAAACAAAATTTTATCATACTCTTCATAATCTGATATAGACTGATTTCTGTTTACATTAGTAGCTTGGTTTGGGTGAATCCTAAATTTTACAAGCTTCTCGGGCAATATAGCAATTGGATACTTTTTTAAGACACGGTAGTAAAAAACATAATCTAACACCTGTTTTAAGCGTTCGTCAAAATAGCCCACCTCATCCAGAATTGCCTTTCTAAAAAGGACTGTGGGTGGTTCGCCTATTTTGTTCTTGGGGTTTTTGAGAAAAAAAATAGTTGAAAAAAGTGATTTATCTAAAAGAACTATTTCATTTTCAGTACTAAATTGAGCCTGTAAGTCTTCATACTTTGCTTTCCAAAGATCCGCTATTTTACTATCCTCTTTACCACTTATAAAAGTGCGCTTAGAAGCAACCAATCCATATCGCGGGTGCTGTTCTAAAAAAGACACCATTTTTTCAATGCAAGTAGGTTCTAAAACATCATCCTGAAATAGAAATTTAATGTATGCTCCAGTGGAATTTTGTAACGTATGATTCCAGTTTGCACCAATTCCTTTAGGCACGTGATGATAGGTTTTCACTGGTAAGGTAACGCTTTCGCGAAAGCGTTCTACAATATCCCAAGTCCCATCTTCACTAGCGTCATCACTAATTACAACCTCTATGTTTTTATAGGTTTGCGCCCTAACAGAGTCCAAGGCTTCTTGTAAAAAAGCAGCACCATTATAGGTAGGAATACAAACAGAAACTAGTGGTTGAGACATTTGTTTTTAAGT